>DATHWC010000145.1:0-4837 GCA_035460985.1 Lunatimonas sp. | reverse complement strand
GGAAGATCTGTCGGCATTTGAAATCCTGCATACATATTATAATTAACTCGAACCCCTTCTACACCTCTCTTAGTGGTAATTAGAACAACGCCATTTGATGCCCTCGATCCATAGATTGATGCGGAAGCGGCATCCTTTAATATTGAAATCGTTTCAATTTCATTGGGATCAATATTATTAATACTGGTTTCTACCCCGTCAACCATAACAAGCGGGGCGGAATCACCCAAGGTCCCCATACCCCGAATCCGAATCGCTCCACCGTCAGCTCCAGGCTGGCCTGATCGTTGGGTTACTGTTACCCCGGCGGCAATTCCCTGTAGTGCCATAGAAGTCTGGCCTACTGGTTGATTTACAATATCTGCAGAAGTAACAGTGCTGACAGCACCGGTAAGGTTAACCTTCTTTTGGGTACCATATCCTACGACTACTACTTCATCCAAAGAGGAGAGATCCTCCTGTAATATGATTGAGAGCGATGTTTGATTGCTAACCGTTACTCGTTGTGCCTGATAGCCAATAAAAGAAAATAACAAGACTGACCCTTCCGGCACATCAAGCGAAAAATTGCCATCCACATCTGTTGCAGTTCCAGTGGCTGTCCCTTCTATGATTACGGTAGCACCGGGAATGGGATCTCCTCTCTCATCGGTAACTCTCCCGCTAATTTCCACCATATCAATGGAAATTTCGATTTTTCCGCCATCAGTTGCTTCATCAGGCCTAGCCACATAAATTGTATTATCCACTTGCTTAAAACGTAATCTGACAGCGGTCCCAACTTCTACCAAAATATCATTGACAGACTGTCTTCTGCTTTTTACGTTGATTTGCGATTTGTTTTCAAGAATATCCGCCGGATATACAAATCTGTAATCGGTATTGGCTTCAATATCCCTAAAGATTTCAAGAAGCTGAGCTTCTGACTTGGCCAACCGGACAAAGGTTTGGTCGATGGGTCTGATCTGGGCGTTGATATCATGAGCCATCAGCGTAGACATCAGTAGACATTGAATAATCAGGCCATACAATACGTTTTTCGATACCATCTTTATTAGGTACAGTAATTTTCTTTTCATAATTTTAATAGTTTTTAAGGTTTATTGCTTTAAAATCGTGCAGGGTAAACGATTTCATTTGGCGATGGAGAGTTTACCCTGTTTTTTGTTAGTTCATAGGCGTCTATCTTTTTATTGTTACTTGTTTTCCGTTTAGTTCAAAGGAAAAAGCCGTAGAAAAGCTAAGTCCGGTGAGTATGTCTTTTAGATTTTTATTTTCAAAAGTACCTGATATCCGTTGGTCAACATTCACCCCGGGTTCAATCTGAATGGTTACTCCGTACCATCTTTCCAGATCTTTGAATATTTGTCCGAGTAGCTTTCTGTCAAATGCCAACCTTCCATCTTTCCAGGCAGTAACCTTGGATTCGTCAAAACGGGTGACCTTTATGGCGTTTTTCTGTTGGGCAGGCTCCCACACCGCTAATTGACCAGGGTTAAGTTTAACAACTTCATTTCCTGCCCCTACCGCTACTTTACCTTCTGTCAGTGCTACCTGATAGCTGGAGTTTTTTGTTGACACATTAAATGAAGTACC
Organism: Lunatimonas sp.; assembly: GCA_035460985.1. Classification (GTDB taxonomy): domain Bacteria; phylum Bacteroidota; class Bacteroidia; order Cytophagales; family Cyclobacteriaceae; genus Lunatibacter. The sequence goes on along the minus strand of DATHWC010000145.1, from coordinate 3,241 downwards.
CAAGGCAAGGGTAGTAAAACCATTTGTCTCAACCTTAAATGGCTTCAATGAATCTGGGGCTACTTCAAAATAAGCTTCTCCGCTCAAATTTATTATCCGGTCCCTACGCCCATAATCTGAATTGAACTGAATGGAAGATTCTGAATTGACAATGATCCTTGTCCCGTCAGGCATTGTCAAAGTAAGCTTTTCCCCAATATTGGTCATCCGTTCAATGCGGTTTACCGAATTGGTAACTGCCAGATCCGTGGATTCATCAGTATTTTCCCAGCTTAAAAATAAAAAATACCCGGAGAAAATAACGAGCAAAATCGTGGCAGCCATCTTTAGACTTTGGATTGCTATGGATTGAAATCGGTTTTTCCGGGAATTGGTCGGGGTAAGAACCCGCTGATGTATTTTGTGCAACAAACCGGAATAGTCCGTATCGTCAAAGTTTGGAAGGGAGGGATTTTCCCAATGTCTTCGAAGCAGCCTTTCGAACTTCAGCTTCGCTGCAGGATCTTCAAGCCATCGGAATATCCGCTGTTCCTCCAACGGAGAACACTCACCCCTTAAAAATTTTATGATTAATTCGTCCCTCAAAATAAAATGTCTTTCCTATATAAAACATCAGTAGGATAATTTACTTAATGAGGAGTAAAATAAATTTAAATAAATTTGAAATTACCTTATTCATTCCTTTGATATTTACCCTTTCAAAAAAAAATGCCAACAAAGATCATGGCTGAAACGGAAATATGATTCATAAGCTCGGATTTTACCATCTTGGTAGCCAGATATATATGGTGCTCTATCGTGCGTTTGGACAGGTTCATCCTCTCCGCAATCTCTTGAGGGGTCAATCCATCTAGTTTGTTCAGCCGAAACACCTGTTGCTGTACCTGCGGGAGTTTTTCAATAACCAACTTTGCAGTTGCCTCTAATTCTTCATAGTATATTTGTGCCTCCACAGGATTTTCAGTTCTGAAAATAGCCTCAGACACTTCTTCAAAACAACAGCATTTCTTTCTGTCCCGGATATAATTGAACATGTAAAATTTCACTGCCTGAAACAAATAGCTTTTGAAAGACTTACTTTCATCCAACTCCCTCCGCCTTTCCCATATACGCGTAAAAATCTCTTGGACAGCCTCCTCTGCGATCGTTTGATCAGCAAAAAATGTCAATGCAAAAGCCATTAATTTTTTGGCATACCGATAATACAACTCATCAAATGCCTTTATATCTCCCTGTCGAAGACTAATCAATAAATTTTGGTCACTATTTGGGCTTAGGGTACTCATGACTCTTGTCAACTAAGTTAATTTTGGTTCATCACGATACCTGGTGAATACCTACCTTTCGATCAGTATTACTTTAATTTAATAGGGAAATTTATTTCAATGTAGCCCTTTTAGTTAAAATTTCAAATTACGTCCAATAATAAGTAGCTCTTATCCTAATCTAGGTAGGATTGTTACTTTACTCCAAGGCATTCAAATAGCTATTTGTTACTGAAAATTCAGTACTCTTTTTCAAATTTATTCTGCGATTGGATAATATGTCTCTTCTGAACAGAAAATCTCAAATCAATCAAAGGCTTCGTTTATTTTCTCCAGAGAAATCCCAAAAACTTTCTCAGCAAGTACATTCAATTGCCGTTCCTCACCCTCAAAATGAAAGGTTCGGTGGGTATGGGTTATGCTTTGTTCCGGTTCCAAAAATGCTGCCGGGGAGACGGTTTCCAATTCATAAAACGGACCCATTTGGTCGCCGTTTTCCAAAGGCCCATCGTTATAGGAGTTAATCACATCCCCCTTATACGGTTCATCCTGAATAGCCCAAATTTGCTTCATATAAAGTGATTTTTCCTCTGGCTTGTCGTATTGTACTATAGTTAAGACCTTATTTTGCGCATCATAACTCCCCGCCACGGCGGTTGCCCGTTCAGGGGAAATGCCAAGTTTACCCCTATGCTTTCCATCCCCTTTGAAATATAAGATGCCATCCTGCATGGCAATGCGATCCCCTGGTATTTCCCCAAAGTAATCCGTCGTAGCAATAGGACCCAAATCCCTCTCATTCCCCGTCAAATAGGGAATCACAATAGTAGTAGCATCAGAAGGGTTGAACATTCCTAGGATCCAAATACAAACCGTACCTGATTCCTCCGTCCAAGGGGCCGAACCAGTATTGGTTAGGGTATTGACTGATTCAAATCCCACCCAGTCTGTGCGGTCCTCCAGCTGTATATCCAGAAGTCGCTGTACGTCCGCTTCCGTCAGCAGATTGATAACGCGATCCACCTCCCCCTGAATGGTTGTACCCATATAGTTTTTGAGTTGGAGTGATTTGGTTAGCTGTGCGGACATTTCGCTGGACGATACCAAGTTCCATGGTTCACTGTCAATAGGTGCCGGGGTTTGCCAATTATCAAAAACCATCTCTGATCCCGGATCAAAATAAATGGAGTATTGCCCGCCTTCAGGCCCCAACCAAAAACGGTCCTCTCCCCCATAAGCGTTGATGTGGGGGGCTGTTGTTTGGGAAGATATGGCGTCATAATTCAACCAACCAAAGCTCTTTCCTTCCAGCCCAGAAGCGGTACTGGTAAAAACTTTTCCCTGAAACGCAGGAGAAACAATCAACTGGGCATCTCCAGAACCGAGGACCACCAAACTATCGTAGTCGGCTAGAAACTCCAAATCGAATCCAAAGGTGCCCTTTTCGTAAGCTTGACCCATCCGTACCTCTTCTTGCTTTGACTGGCAGGAATATAGTCCGATAAAAAATAGGAGTGATAGTAGGTTTTTGTACATGGGAGGAAAAGTCAATCGTTTTTAAATTTTAAACAAACCAATATAAGCAATTTTTCCTATTACCTAAAATCAATAGAATTTTCCATAAACATAGAAGAAAAATCTTTCAGGTTTCAACCGTCGAATAAGACCAACTATCTGATTATAAAAAAAATCTGGAAGGGTTTCGCATCTTAGGTATTATTTCTTTATTTCCAACAAAGCCCAAACAGGCTTATGATCAGAAAGAGGCCTATCCTATTCAAGGATTCCCCCATCAACTGCCTTAGCCTTCTCCGATGAATACATAATATGATCGATGACACCACCGTTGCCTTCATCATCTTGCACCAATGCATTGTAGGTGTTAATATACCTAGAGTCTATTTCCAAGTCCTTCCAGTGAAGGTCGAATCCCATTTTCCTAAACGTTTCATGATACATATTCAGACTGTCGGCAT
>DATHWC010000144.1:0-10892 GCA_035460985.1 Lunatimonas sp. | reverse complement strand
TTTTTTGCTTCTATAATTTCCGCATTGGGGGATATTTTTTTTACTATGGTCTTTGCCAAAAACATATTTATGGTATTGTCCTCCGCTATAAGTACCTTGAAACGATTTTCAAATGATACCTTTACTGAATCGGACTGCATTTTGGTTGAAATTTTGTTCTTTGGATTGATTTTGGCAAGAGTTTTTACCAAGTCATTTAGCTTAATTGGTTTGGATAATTTTCCAGCAACTTTGAGCTCCCGGGAGCTAACGTGTATGTATTCATCGTCCGCAGAACTATGTAATAAAAGGATGGGAATTTCAGAAGTAGGGTAAGAAAAATTCTCCCGTATTTTCCTTATGGTTTCCAACCCATCCATATAGGGCATGTTTAAATCCATCAATACGACGTCACAATCAGGATGGTGCTCCAACTTCTGAAGGGCATCGAAGCCGTTATGAGCTTCTGTCACGTGGATTTTTTTAAGCCCAAACATTTCTTTCAGAATTAGTCGGTTATTGGCATTGTCATCCACCACCAGTGCCCTTTTAATATAGGATAGATCCATCCAGTTGATCTCCTCACCCTGCTCGGTTTTTAGTTCGATCTCAAAGGAAAAAGTACTGCCTTTATTTAACGTACTATCTAACTTCAGTTCACTGCCCATCATATGCAACAATTTGTTCGATATGGTTAGTCCAAGGCCTGTTCCGCCATATTTTTTTGTTGTGGAACCATCTTCTTGGGCAAAGGCGTCAAAAATCTTCACTTGGGTATCTGGAGCTATACCAATGCCGGTATCCCTCACTTCAAACATGAATTTGGATCTGTGGGCGTTGATTTTTTCCGAAATGGTGATTTTTAGTTCTATTTCCCCTTCGTTCGTAAATTTCACCGCATTCCCAAGAAGGTTTATGATAATTTGCTTGAGCCGGATATCGTCAATGAAAATATATCTTGGAAGATCAGGGGCTAAGTTAAGTAGCATTTCAATCCCCTTTTTTTGGGCTTGATATGAAACTACGTCCGTGGCTTGTCCGGCCAAGTCATAGATATCAGCCCGGTTGATGTCCAGTTCCAACTTGCCAGCTTCAATTTTGGAGAAATCCAAAATGTCGTTGATTATGTTTAAAAGCGTATTTGCCGATTGGTTGACGATGTTAATGTACTGCAGCTGGGAGTCATTCAGTTCGGTTTTGATCAGCAAGTCGGTAAAACCGATTATGCCATTTAGAGGCGTACGAATTTCGTGGCTCATATTGGCGAGAAATTCAGACTTTGCCAAACTGGCTTTTTCAGCCTTCTCTTTGGATTTAATGAGTCGTTGCTCCAATTTTTTTCTGTCTACCGCATTTCCAATGCTATTGACAAAACTTTTTAGCAAGGACACCTCTGCCTCAGACCACACCCGATCAAATTTGCATTCATCATACCCAGTGAATCCCCAGAATTGGTCGTCGTCAAATATGGGTATAGTAAGTATGGATTTGATCCCTTGGTTTTCCAAAAATTGTCTGGTAGGATTTTCCTTAGGCAGGTCTTTTATGATGGCTATGAATGGGAGACCGTTAATCATTGGCTTGGCAAAATCCCCGAAAATTTCCATCGGAATATTTTGAAGGTCGGGATTGTTGATTTGCGGCTCCGCTTCTTCCGAACTCCATTCAAAACGTTGAGAAGTCAGGCGGTTTCCTTCTTCGTCAAATGAATTCTCAAAAAAATACACTCGATCTACATTAACGGATTTTCCTATAATTTCCAATGAATTGGAGACAGCCTCATATAGATTGTCATTTGAAAGCAATTCGTCCGTTGCACTCGAAATGGCTTGAAGCATCTGCTCTTTCTGCATCAACTTTTCATCATTGTGCACCTGTTCGTCAATGTCCTGTATGGTACCGTACAAGTAGGTAACTACCCCTTCCTCTACATTGGCGTCACCGATTGTTCTTACCCATATTTCCTTTCCCTCGGCAGTGATAAGCTTTAGTTTTTCATCCCAAGGTTTTCCGTATTCCATGCATAACTGAACCAGTTCATTCATTTTATCCCTGTAATAACCTTCTTTATAAAACAGAATCGATTCTTCCAAAGTGGGTTTGTAATGGTCAGGTAAACAATGGATATCTTTGGTGATATCTGTCCAAGTAAGTTCTTTATTGCTCATATCCAATTTCCACCCCCCAATGCGTGCCATCATATGGGTTTGGTTGAGCAGCTCCTTGGCATCTTGTATGGACCTTTCGAGACGTAATCGCTCAGTTACATCTACTGAGTTCCCTATAACATATTCATTACCCTCACTGTCTTTTTCAAGGATATTACTATACAACCAAACCTTATATCTTCCATTGGCTAATTTAGTGGTCATCAAGCCCTTCGCCGTTCCCGTATTTTTTATTTCTTCAAAGTAATTATTTATTTCAGGATGATATTTAACTGGGATAATGTCCCATAGTCTTTTTTCTAGAATTTCATCTGTGGTATAGCCCAAAAGCCTTGCGCCATAATGATTGAAACTTAAAAACCGCCCATCCAAATCATGGGTTAACATCAGTCCCTGACTGTTTTCAAAAAATGAGCGGAATTTGTTTTCACTTATGACGAGTTGATATTCCTTCTCTTTTTCCTCCGAAATATCTCTTCCAATAGCGAATATCAATTTACTTCGTTGATCTGCCGTAGCGGTCCAAGCAAAGGTTTTATACGAATCATTCTTACTTTTGATCCGATGTTGAAAGTAGGAAGTCTGTTTCCCCTGTATTAAATCATTAATTTCCGCCTCCGTGATCTCAATGTCTTCCGGATGAATAAATGATGCCATCGCGGTGTTTGATAATTCATCTTCCGTGTAACCCAGCAGGTTTTTAAAGCTTGAGTTTATCTTGATAAATTTACCGTCAAACCGCATAACACAGATCAGATCCTGGGACAACTCGAGCGCTTTTCCCAAAAGTTTTTCCTCAAACCTTACTGTACTTTCCAACACCGTAGAAAATATCTGGTCCGTTAAAAGATTGAGAGTGTTTAGTTGATGGGAAAGCAGCATCTCTCTCTCTGCACCCATAACTGCCAAAATCCCCATCTTTTCACCTCCAAGAGTTAATATAGGGGTTATGCTTATCGCTTGGAGATTCCAAGGTTCTTTGGAAAGAAAGTGACAGGGGCTTTCATTGTCTTCAGAAAAATTAATGGATTCTGTATTTTGATTTAGTGCGTTCAAATAAACTGAAAAGCTTTCTGAAAAGGAGATTGATTCTGGGTCAAAGCCATAGGCAGACTTTATCCAGAAGCTTTTATTTTCGAAAAAACCAATAAATCCTACAGGGCGGTTTACAGAAATGCAGGCAATTTTTACAATTTGGTCTAGAAAATCATTTTTGATATTTTTCCCCAAATAGAATTTAGTTGGTGAATTTTCTTCTTTTTTCCCATCCTCCCTTTTAATATAATCATTCATCGGTCAAAATTTATAGCCAAAACAAGGTTTTGTTTAAATATTAAGAGCAATAAACATAAAAGAAAATCCATTTATTTACTGCGTCAAGTTAAGATTTTTAAATAAGAATTCAAGGTGGTGAATTTTTGAAACCTTATTTTATCTTTACAAAATTAAAATACGTTCCCTTCTTTCTATAAATTTACTTTTAATATTCGAAGAAAATGATTTTGCAGGAAATATTATTTTGGGTTGGCCTTTTCATCGTTTTTTATGCGTTTTTGGGTTACGGGTTTGTTCTGTATTTATTGGTGAAGTTAAAGTTTTCGTTTTCATCCTCAACACCAGCCATCATCCCTGATTACACTCCGGAGGTTAGTTTGGTGATACCATGCTACAATGAGTCGGATATCATCCGTGAAAAAGTGATGAACTCATTGTCCTTGGATTACGACAAACAAAAACTTCGACTCTGTTTTATTACAGATGGTTCGACAGATAACTTCCGGGAAGTATTGGCGGAATTTCCTGAAGTAACGCTAATGCATGAAGACAGAAGGGGAGGAAAGACCGCTGCCGAAAACCGTGCTATGAAGTGGGTAAGTACACCGATAGTCATCTTTTCAGATGCCAATACGCTTTTGAACAAAGAAGCGGTGAAAAATATAGTTCGACACTTCGAAAAGGAAGATGTAGGGTGTGTTTCCGGGGAAAAGCGGGTTCTAAGCGATGAAAAAGACACTGCAAGTGCAGCAGGGGAAGGGATTTATTGGAAATATGAATCTTTTCTGAAAAAGCTTGACTCCCAATTATATAGTGCGGTAGGTGCAGCTGGGGAATTGGTGGCATTCCGTTCCTCCCTCTACAAAGACCTCCCGGAAGATACTATCTTGGACGATTTTATGCAATCCATGCTGATAGCCTCAAAGGGATTCAAAATTGTATATGAACCGGAAGCGTATGCCCTGGAGTCCGGCTCAGCATCAGTAGCAGAAGAACTAAAAAGAAAAATCCGTATCAGTGCAGGAGGTTGGCAGTCCATGAAAAGACTCTGGGGTAAAATTTCCCCTATTAATCAACCCCTCTTGTTTTTCCAATACCTTTCCCATCGGGTTCTAAGGTGGACTGTTACCCCTTTTCTACTCATTTTGATTTTTATACTCAATTTTTTTCTCTTGGGTTCAGGTTGGGTCTATTCAATGATTTTAATTGCACAGGTCACTTTTTATCTGGCTGCTGCATTGGGATATTTTCTAGAAAACAGACAAATTCGGTTAAAAATACTTTTTGTACCCTATTATTTCTGCGTAATGAATTATGCTGTAATTGCAGGGCTTTTCCGTTTTCTGAAAGGGGGACAAAAGGGCACTTGGGAAAAAGCAAAAAGAAAAGTATTGACCACTTAAATCAACTTAGGAATTTGTTTTTCGCTTCACACCCCGAACAGCTTCCGCAACAAGAGGGTTATCGGGCCAATAGTGTTTGGGATAGCGGCGTTTCATTTCTTTTTTCACCTCATGATACGCATTATTCCAAAAGCTTTTTAAGTCAGTAGTTACTTGGACAGGCTTAAATCCGGGAGAGAGTAAATGGATTAATAAGGGCATTTTCCCCGAATTAATAGAAGGAGTCTCCATGAGTCCAAAAAGCTCCTGTAGTCTGACTGCAAGTATTGGAGGTCCAATCTCTTGATATTGAATACCGATTTTTGATCCGCTGGGGACTTCTAGGTTTTCGGGAGCCAACTGCGGCAATAATTGACCCAAATCATAGGGCAGGCTGTTTTCTAAAACTTCAATCAAATTGATTTTTTTCAAATCATCAACACTTTTAACCCGGTCAAGGTACAGGATAAGCCAATCCTCACAGATTTGAAGTAGCGTTTTTGTGCTTACGTCTGGCCAACCCTGGTCCGCGTTCCATCGGCGCAGACAGTTCACTCGGTTTTGCCAGTTTATCACTTCGCTGTTGAAGTTGAGCAAATGTTGTCCTTCGTTTTTAATGGCTTGGAGTACAACGGCTAACCGGGTTGATTTGTCTGGCGTTTTTAGCGGTGTTCGTTGAAGGATTATCTGGCCAATTCTCCATTCTTCCTGCATAATCAGTCCTCCCTGTTTTGTCTCCCAGCTGATTTTATCCCTTCGCTTGATCATAGGCGTCAAGTCTTTTGGATTTAATGGGGCCGCTGAAAAGATCTTACCTAGTTTTTCTCGTGCATCCATATGGGCAATAGCCAGCCAGGGTTGATGGGCAAGATCATCTTTGTTGTCCATGGCTGCCAGTTTTCCATTTGCCAGTTGGAATTTATTTCCCGGACTGCTTGTGGCTATGCGCTCAGGATAGGCATAGGCGAGTAACAATCCTACGGCATAGGGATCTACGGGGTCATTTTCTGTCGAAATTTGGAGTAGTTTTCGGTATACTTGTGCAACTTTTTCGATTTTGTCTACAGCCCTTCTATTCTTTTTATCCATTCTGTGCCGCCTTAAAAACTCCACCCTGAGGGAAACATCCAAACTGGGCGCATGATCCAAAGGGTCTTTCTCTTCTAAAATAGCGGCCAAATCTGTTGCAAGTGCGGGGGTAAGCAATTCCTTGCCCTTCAACAACATATGTGCGATTCTGGGATGGCAGGGAAGTTCGTAGATCGCCTCTCCATGCGGAGTGATTTTTCCGGCATCAATCGCCCCGATATCTTCCAGCGTTTCCAATGCTTGTTGGATAGAGCGCATGGGTGGGGGAGTAAGCCATGTAAGTGATTGGAAATCGTGTGTTCCCCATTTCGTCAGCTCCAACACTAATGGTGTCAGATCGGTTTCCAGAATCTCAGGTGTTCGGAAGGGAAGTAAATTATAGTGAGTACCTGATGACCACAGTCGGTAACAGGTTCCCGGGGCCAGTCTTCCGGCCCTCCCTGCCCGTTGGTCTGCGGCATCTTTGGTAATAGGGAGCGTTTTCAAGCGGGAAAGACCACTTTTTGGATCAAATCTGGAGCTGCGTGTGAAGCCTGAGTCGATTACTACCTGAATGCCCTCAATAGTAAGGCTGGTTTCTGCAATCGAAGTAGCAAGTACTATTTTCCGTTTACCGCCAGGATCGGGGAGCAGCGCCGCTTGCTGTTGAACATGTGGCAGTTGCCCGTACAATTGGTAAACAGCGACTTCCGGATGTTTTCTTGTAAGAGATTCAGCTGTCTTCTTAATTTCTCCCTGTCCAGGAAGAAATACCAAAAGGTCTCCCTGAGTTTCTTGTAAAGCTTTTGAGGTTGCCTGACTGCAAATCTCGGGTATTAAATAGGGGTCGCTCTCGCCGGTGTAAATGACTTTTACCGGGAATTGTTTTCCAAGGCTTGATACTACAGGTGCAGAAAGCAAACGCGACAATGCTTCTGTCTCCATCGTGGCGGACATCAATAAGATGCGCAGTTCCGGCCGTAAAATTTGTTGTATTTCCCTACATAATGCTAATCCAAGATCGGCATGGATGCTTCGCTCATGAAACTCATCAAATATAACGAGACCGATATCCTCCAGCGCATTGTCCCGCTGAATCATCCGAGTCAGAATACCTTCGGTGATAACTTCAATTTTCGTTTTAGTTGAAATTCTGGTATCGAAGCGAATGCGGTATCCTACCCGCTCACCCACCTGTTCACCCAGCAAATCCGCCATGCGGTAGGCAATACTGCTCGCTGCAAGCCTCCGTGGTTCCAGCATCAGGATTTTTTTATTATCCAGCCAAGGCTCATCCATCAGTTGCAAGGGTAGAAGGGTGCTTTTGCCCGCTCCGGGAGGGGCATGGAGGATGAGCGTTCCCTGTTCCCCCAGCAGTTTTTTTACTTCGGGTATTACTTCTTGAATAGGGAGAATAGGAAGATTTGGAACCATAGATGGAAGCAGATGTTTCTAAAAACAAAAAAGCCGGAAAGTTTCCTATCCGGCTTCAAAAATACTTAAAATTTTATTTATTCAATTTTTACTTTGGCTCTGCCCATTTCCCATTTCAATTCCAGACCGTCAGGTACTACATCATAGGTCAGCCTCTCAGTTAAGGCAGATGTTTGACCCGAAGGCACTTCTACCCGAATAGCATCTTGGGATTCGTCATATTGAGTTCCCCATTGCCCGGTTTGCTTGTTGAAGATAAAGGTGCTCATGGATTCGCCCGGAATAACAAATATACTGTATTTCCCAGCCGGTAGTGATTTACCTTCCACTTTGATATCCTTTGAGGTTTCGAAAATAGTCGCCTCATTAGCTCCTGCTCTCCATACTTTCCCATACGGAATCATATCACCGAAAATTTTTCTGCCCTTTACTGCGGGGCTGCTGTAGTTGACCGTTATGTCCGCACCGTTAATAGTACCCTCAGCCGTCATTGGAGGACTGGGTTTTTCCTGGCAATAGGACATAAATATCACCGTTAACATCAACAAGCTGGAAATGCCTGCCTTCTTTAAATAACTATTTTTCATCTTTTTATGTAAGTTGGTTGATGAAATTTTAACGTAGCGAAATAGTATTTGTTTCGCTTTGCAAATTATATAGTAACCCAGGCTTGCTTTTTGTGGCTTTCGATTATCCGCTCACAAATCAAAAGTTCACGGTACCCATCCTCAAAGGTGGGGTAGCTGGGGTTATCAGGTTGTTTTCCTGAATCTATTGCGGCATACACTTCCTTAAACATTTGCTTGGAGGTGTCTGGGAAACCTTCGTTATGTCCTCCGGGAAAACTGATTAGCTTAGCTGCCTCGACGGTAAATAAGGAGGGATCCTTCATTAGGTGCTGATTGGCAGTCTCCCGTTTTCCAATCCAAAGTTCATTTGGTTTTTCAGAGCACCATTCAAAATTTGCTTTTGAGCCGGCAATTTCGATGTTTAGTCGGTTTTTACGCCCTGCATTCACCTGACTTACAGTTACGGAACCTTTGTTGCCGTTATCAAACTTCAACAAGACAGAAGCATGGTCTTCGGTATTAATAGGCACTTCCTGATAGTCAGAAGGCTGAAGCATTTTACCGGAATAGGTTTCTATCGCTTTCAGTGGTTTTAACCTCGTTTTATGAATGGTGGCGAAATCCGCCATTACCGCTGTTATTTTCAAACCCGTGACATATTCTGTCAAGTCCAGCAAGTGGGATCCTATATCTGCTATTGCCCTGGAATCACCGGATTTATCCGGCTCCAACCGCCAGTTGTAGTCGGTCTGGAGGAAGAGCCAATCCTGCAGGTAAGAGCCCATGATGGAATAGATGTCTCCAAGTTCGCCAGACTCCCTCATGGTTTTCATCTGCCTCACCATCGGATAATACCTTAAGTTGAAATGGACGGCATTTACCAAGCCTTTTTCTTTTGCCAATGCCACCAATTCTTCCGCCTCGTCCAGTTTTGTGGCTAGCGGTTTTTCACAAATGACATGCTTTCCTGCTTCCAGTACGGCTTTGGATTGCTTGAAATGTAAAAAATTCGGCGTACAGATGTGGACGGAATGTATGCTTGAATCTTTCAGCATATCCTCAAAGAGCATGGCTTTTGGGATACCCAAAAGTTCCGCTTTTTGGTCGGCAAGCTCTTGGGTTACTTCTACAAGTGCGGCTACTTCCACGTTAGGGATTCTCCGGAGTGCTTCAATGTGGGCAGGACCGATAAATCCCGTGCCGACGACAGCAACTTTAATCTTTTTCATAAGGGTTGATTGTTCTATTCTAGTACAACATGCGGCTAAAGATAGAAGCTACTTTTGTATTTTTCAATCCTTCTGCGGATAACTTTTTTGAGGCATTCGACCCTTTCTAATTTAATTCTAGGACTTTTCTATTAAAGTTTATCCGGCTTTTCCAGATTAACGTATATTACTCAGACTAAAAGGTTATGTTTTGGTGGGGCATTTATTTCGTTTGAAGGAAAATTTAGAAATGTCCAGGATATAAGAAGTTAAATCGAAAACTGATAGGGGAGCGATCAACTTATCATTGGCCACCTTGTGGAATTCCTTTTTCAGTCTATTCAGTACTTGGATATGATTTAAAACTAGCTGTAATTTGCAGCAAGATTAAACAGGTGTAGGGAGAAATCCATAGCATGTTGACAGCTCTCGATCAGGTTGATCAAGCTCCGATTTATTGTTATTTGCAGTAAATTGAGATCTTAAAGCAAACAAAATATATGATGACAAGCATTTGTCTTTTGTATTAAAGCTTAGGTCGGAAATTTGTTCGATATAAGGGATATCGAATTGGTTGATTGGTGGATAAACAGGGAATACAGATGAAAGATATTAGACAGGTTTGCTTAATTGAGGATGATCCGATAGCCGTATTGCTTTCAAAAAAATTCATGCAACTAACCGGTGCCATCGAGGAAATCATCGTCTATGGAAACGGAAAGGAAGCCTATGAGGGGCTAAAATCACGGTGGAAAGAAGGGGAACAATTACCCAACTTTATTTTTCTGGATCTAAACATGCCCATTTGGGATGGCTGGAATTTCTTAAAGGAATTCAAAAAATTGAATATTCTTTCAAAACCTATAATATATATTCTCACCAGCTCTACAAGCCAATGTGATAAGGATAAAGCCAAAAATTTTGGTTTGGATGACCATTATTTGGTTAAGCCAATCGACTTGAAGCAAATTAAAGAGATATTTAAACAAGAAGTAGAACGTGATAATTGAAATTACAAAATGGACTTTTTCTATTGAGGATTTTCCCAGTAACCGTATTGGACGTTTCCTGAAAAAAATTGCAGGTATCACGCCAGGTTAATTTCGGGGTTGAATTTCTTTCAATTTCCGCCAATTATCACTTCGGAATTGCAGGATTGGGATTTATTTTTTAAATTGAAACTTTCAATTAAATCCCGAAAAAATCATGCAAACAACCGCAAATATTGACCGTCGATCGATTTTGAAAACAACCGGATGGGTGCTTCCGGTAGCCATCATTTTCCCCATCATTGTACATCTAATCCCACCTTACAACGGTATTCCGATTGGGGCCTACTTATTGCCCATGTTTTATATTCCATTTGTTGCGTTGGTTTGGTACAGACTTCCTGTGGCAATGATAGTTGCTGCCTTGGCGCCCATTTTAAATTTCACACTTACGGGTAATCCAAATTGGGGCTTTATGGCTATTCTGACTACAGAATTAATCCTGTTCACTTTCTTGGCTTATCTAATGCTGAAAGGAAACCTTAAGTGGGTAGCCGCTCCGCTCTCCTATATAGGGGCAAAGGTAATTTCATCAGTACTTCTATTTGCGATTCCTATATTAGACACAGACCCTTTTAATTTCTTTATGGGATCACTTACCACTGCCGCTCCCGGTATTCTAATTCTCTTTTTGATCAATGTGCTAGCGATCAAATATAACCCTACCAACAATTCAGGCAGTTGAGGAACTATTCATTTTCCTAAAAATTAATTATTAACAATATTCTACTCATGGACGAAAAGATACCTGTGTCTTTTG
>DATHWC010000143.1:0-8364 GCA_035460985.1 Lunatimonas sp. | reverse complement strand
ATCATCCGGAATTCAAGAAATCTGAAGATCAGGTGAAAGAACGAATTCAAAGGCTTTTATCAATTAATGGGACTAAAACAGTTGACTTTTACCACAAGAAATTAGGGAAAATAATGTGGAATTATTGTGGCATGGCTAGATCAGCGGATGGACTGATTAAAGCTAAGGCGATGATAAAGGAGTTAAAGACTGAATTTTGGTCCAACGTAAAGGTGTTGGGAACGGGCGAGGAATTGAACCAGTCTTTGGAAAAAGCACATCGGGTTGCTGATTTCATAGAACTTGGAGAACTGATGATGGATGATGCGCTGAACAGAAATGAAAGCTGTGGTGGCCATTTTAGGGAGGAATATCAGACTCCTGAGGGTGAAGCACTTCGCGATGACGAGAACTTTGCCTACGTAGCGTCTTGGGAATACAAGGGAGAAGGTATAGAAGAAGAACTCCACAAAGAAGAGTTAGTGTTTGAAAATGTGAAATTGACTCAAAGAAGCTACAAGTAATTAAACTACGAAAAGTAATTTAGGTATGAATCTTACATTAAAAATTTGGAGACAAAAAAGCCAATCTGATAAAGGTGGTTTTAAAGAATATAAAGTAACTGGAATTTCCGAGGATATGTCCTTCTTGGAGATGTTGGATGTATTGAATGAAGAAATGTCCGAAAAAGGCGAAGATCCGGTTCATTTTGATCATGACTGTCGAGAAGGAATCTGTGGAACTTGTTCGCTATTCATTAACGGCAGGCCTCATGGTCCTCAGCAAACTACAACTTGCCAGTTACACATGAGATCTTTCAAAGATGGGGACACCATCACGATAGAACCTTGGAGAGCCAAGTCATTTCCTGTTGTAAAGGATCTGGTGGTGGATAGAGGAGCCTTTGACCGAATTATTCAGGCAGGTGGGTATGTTTCTGTTAATACCGGCGGCGTACCTGATGCGAATGAGATTGCTATTCCCAAGATAATCGCTGATGAAGCATTTGATTCCGCCACCTGTATTGGATGTGGTGCTTGTGTGGCAGCCTGTAAGAATGGCTCCGCCATGCTTTTTGTGTCAGCAAAGATTTCCCAATTAGCCTTATTGCCCCAAGGGCAGGTTGAACGGAGAGAACGGGCGGAGAAAATGATTGCCCAAATGGATGCTGAGGGATTTGGTGCATGTTCCAATACAGGAGCATGCTCGGCGGAATGTCCAAAAGAGATAAGGCAAAGCAATATCGCACGGATGAACCGGGAGTATTATGCTGCTTCCGTGGTTAGCGAGAATGTGTAAGTTGACTATACTATATCCCAATTGAAGAAAGAGGGGCGGCAAATGTCGCCCCTCTTTTTTTGTATTATATGGTTAATAAATGATATTGAAAGCCTCTTATCTCAGACTTTTTCGCTAAACTGGAATCTAATTGCCAATAACCCAATAACCCAATAACTCAATAACCCAATAACCCAATAACCCATAACCCATAACCCATAACCCATAACTCATCACTCATCAACCCATCAACCTATAAACTTATCAACCTATGGCTTATATCGACCTTCTTATTTTCATCATATACATGATACTCATGCTTGGTGTGGGGTTTTACTTTATGAAAAGGAATACCGGACAGGATGATTATTTTGTAGGGGGTAGAAATGTAGGGAGTTGGCATATCGGATTGTCTGTGGTGGCCACAGATGTGGGTGGTGGTTTTTCTGTAGGTCTTGGTGGTCTAGGGTTCGCGATGGGAATTTCTGGGAGTTGGATGTTGTTTACCGGGCTTTTGGGGGCATGGCTCGCGGCCGTTTTTCTGATACCCGTAGTAAAGTCTTCACCTGCGTTTGAGAAATTCTATACACTACCCCAGATTTTCGACCATCTCTTCGATAAGCGCGTGGGCATAGTGGCTGCTGTTATATGCTTTGTGGGGTATCTGGGGTTTACCTCCTCCCAGTTGTTGGCTGGAGCCAAACTTGCATCGGGTACGTTTGACGGACTTCAATTAAGTACTGCCCTGTTGGTTATGGGAGTGATTGCGGTTGTATATACCGTATTGGGAGGGCTTAAAGCCGTGATTTATACTGATACGATACAGTGGATCATCCTGTTGATGGGGTTTATTTTTATAGGCTTGCCCGTTTCCTATTATCATGTGGGGGGTTGGGAAGTGATTCGACGCACACTTCCCTCAGAATACTTTTCTTTGACCAATTTAACTTGGCAGGATTTAGCCAATTGGGGCATTACCATAATGCCTATTTGGTTTGTTGGGATGACTCTCTACCAGCGCATATTTGCGAGCAGGGACGTGAAGTCTGCTAAAAAAGCTTGGTATATAGCAGGTGTATTTGAATGGCCTATCATGGCTTTTATGGGAGTGTCACTGGGTGTCCTGGCTAAGGTTGCATTTGAACTGGACATGATTGCAGTTGCAGAGGACACGCTCGATCCGGAAATGGGATTACCCATCTTGTTGAGTACCGTGTTGCCTGTGGGCATTATGGGGTTGATGATGTCGGCATATTTTTCAGCGGTTCTGTCAACGGCAGATTCCTGCCTGATGGCTGCCTCAGGCAATTTGACGACGGATATTTTTGGTAAGTACTTAAAAAATAAATCCGATACTACAGTCATGCGACTAAGCCAGCTTTTTACCTTGTTGATCGGCATCGTTGCCTTGCTTATCGCTTTGCAAATGACCAATGTGCTCGAACTCATGTTGTATTCATATGCATTTATGGTTTCGGGATTATTTATACCTATTTTGGCGGGGCTTTTTTGGAATATGCGTTCGCCAACTGCCGCATTAGTTTCCATGGTTCTGGGGGGAGGAGTCACCGCAGGCCTTTCCTTTCTGACTATTTCGCTGCCATTTGGGCTGGATCCGAATTTCTTTGGCGTTTCAGCTTCTTTAGCAGCATTTTTGCTTGTATATAAGATTGAAAAGACAAAAAAACAGAATTTATAAATATAGTAATTAAAGCATGACACATATTGAAACACTATCAGCTATCGACAATGCCACTTATTTGCAAAAACTGGAGATAGCAGACTTTCTATTTCAACATTTGGATGAGTACGGTGACCCCCACGAGCATATTATGAATTGTCTCGATTATGCATTGGATCAAGCGGTGGATAAGGGAGGATTTGCGGTGCTGGCTAGGGAGGAAGGTAAAATTGTCGGTGCTGTAATAGTAAATAAAACAGGTATGTCAGGGTATATACCGGATAACATCCTCGTCTATATTGCAGTGGACGCTTCTCAACGGGGCAAAGGACTGGGGAAAAAAATTATGACTACGGCGATAACCATGGCAAGTGGCGACATAGCATTGCATGTGGAGCCGGATAATCCAGCAAGAAAACTGTATGAGAAGTTGGGTTTTACCAACAAATATCTTGAAATGAGACTTAAAAAATAATATGGCATTTCTGAATCTTTACCGTGAAAAACTTTTTGATAATTATCAGTTCCTAAAGGACCAGTTCGACAAAAATGGAGTGGAATGGGGCGTGGTGTCCAAAATACTTTGCGGCAACAGGAAGTATATCAAGGAACTTATCAACTTGGGTGTGGTGGAAATTCACGACTCCCGAATAAGCAACCTAGCAAAGGTTAAGGAAATTAATCCCGACGTTCAGACAGTCTACATCAAGCCGCCGTCCAAAAGAAACTTGGCCGATATGGTCAAGTATGCCGATGTAAGTCTTAACAGTGAATTGAATACCATCCGCTGGATTAGCGAAGAGGCAGTGCGGCAGGAGAAGCTACACAAAATTATCATTATGGTCGAAACAGGTGATCTCAGGGAAGGGGTAATGGGCGACCATTTATTGGATTTCTACTCCCAGGTTTTTGAATTGCCTGGTTTGGAAATAATAGGACTGGGGACCAATTTGAACTGCCTCAACGGAGTAATGCCATCTGCGGATAAATTGATTCAACTCTCCCTGTACAAACAGATCATCGAACTTAAATTTTCAAAGAAGATACCCTGGGTTTCGGCCGGTACTTCGGTGACAATACCATTGATGCTCCATAAGCAGTTGCCCAAAGGGATTAACCATTTCCGGGTAGGGGAGACCCTTTATTTTGGAATAGACCTTTTTGAGGAAAAATTGATCGAGGGTATGCACGGTGATGTCTTTGAGCTTTTTGCCGAAATCATAGAGATGCAGGAAAAGCCATTGCTGCCTACTGGTACGTTAGCTTCAAATCCTCAGGGCAAAATTGCCAAGCTCGATGAAAATTTATATGGTAAAACTAGCTATCGGGCAATTTTGGACATTGGGTTATTGGATATAGATCCCAAATATCTTATTCCTGAGGACGAGGAATTTGAGATTTTAGGAGTAAGTTCCGATATGCTCATTTTGAACCTCGGAGAAAACCCCAAAAGCTATAATGTCGGAGATTTGATTTCTTTTCGGCTGAAATATATGGGTGCATTGGCTATATTGAATTCCAGTTATATAGAGAAAAGGGTAGTTTAGGGGTTCATAGAGGTGTACGACGAAAACGAAAGTTTTATGGACTTTTTAGGGGAGATAGTTTTAATGTCATTTTTCACAAGAGGTTATTACTTAAATTGGGAAATGGCAACGAAAAACGTAAGTTTTGCATTTGTAGTTTAGAATTAAAAGGATTTTTTAATTAAGTACTTACAAAATAAACTTTTTACAGGGGTACGGAGGCCTTTCTACCATACTCCGCATTAGGTTTTCGAAGCTTCCTTCCTTTGCCTCTTTTTCCAGGTGATCCAATATAAAGCCTGCCAGATTAACTTTAGAAGTAGTTTTTTGAAATCTATTAAAAAGGCTCTCAATATCTCAACCAGAGTCCTTTTTTATATTTTTAATGTTTAATCGAATAAATATTATGTTATATATTTATTTGTATTTTAAATTATATTGAATAAAATATTTTTTTATTATTTTATTTAAATATTATTCGCCAATATTACCTCAAATTAAGACAGCTACATTTTCCCTGCTTTTATTATTTTCAAAATTCGGGACCTTGTTTTTCTTTGGTAAAATAATCGGATAGTCTCAATTTACATCCAGCTAGGATAACCGTGTGTTATATATATTGTTTTGATAGTTTTTAATTAAAAATGTCGTTTATGGCCAAAAAAAAGTAGTATGACACAATATAAACACTATTAACTAAGGGTAAAATGTGTTTAAAAAGTCCTTAATAAAAGGCATTATTACATTTAATAAATTAACAATAACTCCAAAATTATGAAAAAAAGAATACCAATCCTCGCTGCGGGAATAGGGAAAGCTTCCGTTGGAATGGCAATGGTCTTTTTTTTTGGGACCGGTGTAAGGGCCCAGGAAATGACTGTTTTGAACCACGAAATGGCTTTCGCTACTCCTCCAATTAATGTACCTACATCCAAGTTAGGGATGAATTTCACGAGTGTCTCTGGATTGTCAACAACTACCAGACCGACCACAACGTCAGACAAGGTGGCTGATGTGGTAATCAGGGGGACGGTGGTAGACAAAGACGGTTTGCCCCTTCCTGGCGTGACGGTGACCGTTCCTGGTACTTCATTAGGGACTGTTACCGACCTTGACGGATTTTATACTATTACAGTTCCGGAAGGGTCTTCCCTGGTTTTCTCCTTTATAGGATTTGAGAAACAAACAATAGTTGTGGGGAATCAAAGCAACATTAATATTACCCTGAATGAAGAATTGGCTGGCTTAGATGAAGTAGTGGTCATTGGTTACGGTACTCAAGAGAGAAGGGATATTTCCTCGGCCATTTCATCTGTATCCTCCGATGATCTTAAGGACAGGCCAAACGCGAACTTTGCCCAATCTATTCAGGGCAGGATGGCCGGTGTAAGAGTTTCCAACAACAACACCGCTCCTGGGGGTGGATCCAATATTGTGATCCGGGGCGTGAGCTCTATCAATGCCAGTAACAGTCCGTTAATTGTAATTGATGGATTCCCCATAAAAGATGGGTATAACAAAACAGAAAACCCGTTGAATTCTATAAACCCCGCGGATATTGAGTCCATAGAGGTACTGAAGGACGCTTCTTCCAGTGCAATTTATGGTACTCAGGCTGCGAATGGGGTAATTTTGGTTACTACTAAAAAAGGAAAATCAGGAAAACCCACCATAACGGTAAATACCAGTTCTGGCATTCAATCCATGCTTAATAAGGTGGATGTGTTGAACAGGGATCAATTTTTGCAAATGATGGATGAATCCAGAGCGGCGGCTTACGTCATCGAAGACCCCAATTTTGGCACCAATAATCCAGAAGCACCTCTATGGCAATGGACGGATTCCGATGAAACCAGGATTTTCAACTGGAGAAACTTTTCCAGGAACAAGGATGGTATGCAGGATCCCTATGAAATGTTTTATAGATGGATCACCGTTACCGACACCACCAAGAACAGTCCCCACAATACCGATTGGCAGGATGTGATCAGCCGAATGGGACGAGTAGATGATATTCAACTTTCTGCGGCTGGTGGTACTGACAATGTTAGCTATAGGGTCTCCGGAGGATATTTCAACCAAGAAGGGATCATCAAAGCTTCTGGGTATGAGCGTTTCTCCATGAGAGCCAATATAGACATGAAGGTAAACGAATGGTTAAAATTAGGTGTCATGTTAGCTCCTTCCATTGAAACTACCGATGTCCTGTCCAATACCGAAGGTGGTTCCAGCAGCAATCCTTTTTACAATGCCCTGGCCCTGCCTCCCATTTGGGCTCCCACAGATGAAAACGGCGTTCCCCATTATTATGGTACGGAATCAACTTATGAAAACCCTTGGTTTTGGAATTTGGATTTTGCAGTTAACCCTTTATCTACGTTCAAGATCAAGGATACCAGAAAGACAATCAAAAACCTGGCAACACTATATGGGGAATTCAAGCTTTTGGAAGACCTTACATTCCGTTCAGAGTTCCATACGCAAATCAGGTTCTGGGAGAGGGATTATTTTCTTCCCAATGCAATGCCAAATACCCAACAGCCTTTTTCCAGGTCAAGAGGTATCCATCAAATGAACAACCATTTTATGTGGAATTCCCAAAACTTCTTGACTTATGCCAAGAAATTTGCGGACCATTCCCTGAATGCCATGGTGGGATATTCCGTAGATGAAGCAATCTACAGAAGTTCCTATATGAACAAATATGATTATCCCACAGACTTACTCCCTACGCTTAATCAAGCCGTTACCGTAGTAGACGGACAAAATGATGCAAGGACAAATCAGTCCAGTGAAACTATGATTGGTAGCTTTGCGAGGGTAATGTATAATTATAACAGCAAATATTATTTTACAGGCAGTATCCGACGTGACGGTTCTTCTAAGTTTGGTGAAGAAAATAAGTGGGGAGTATTTCCCTCTTTTTCAGTCGCATGGCGTGCCTCGGATGAGGTATTCTTTGAACCCTTAAGAAAATATATCAGCGATTTGAAAATCCGCGGTGGTTGGGGTATTATCGGTAATGCAGGCATCAGCAATTACCTCGCTCTAAGTACCCTGAATTCCGGTGCTTATGTATTTGGTTCAGGCCCCACTATTGCCCCTTCTTATGTAGATGGCAAAGTAGCAAACCCCTCTCTGGGATGGGAAGAAACAACAGATTATGGAATTGGTACGGATTTGGAAATTTTCGATAGCAGGGTGGTATTCAGTATCGATTATTTCTATAGGCAGACCGACAACATGTTGTTCAACATGCCCCTGCCGATTATTACCGGATTTGGTTCTTACATGGCCAATGTGGGCTCCATGCGCAACAGGGGATTTGAATATTCCCTTACTACCCGGAACATTACTGGCGTATTTAATTGGAGGACCAGTGCCAATTTGTCCTATTACCGCAACAGGGTGTTGGATCTTGGAAAAGACAAACGTCCCATAATCACCAACAATGGCTACACAAGCGAAGGCAGGCCATTGGCTGGTATCTGGGGCTACCATAACCTCGGTGCATATGACGACTGGGAAGACGTGAAAACTTCCCCCATCTTCAATCCGCAGCAGTCTATATGGGCCAACAGGTCCAATCCAGGAACACCCAAGGCTGCGGATGTAAATGGCGATGGCATCCTCAATGCGGCTGACCAGACCATTATCGGCCAGAATAACCCCGATTTTGTTTGGGGTATGACCAATGATTTTGGGTATAAAAATTTCGATTTTTCGGTTCAGGTTAATGGAGTACACGGCGGCGACCTCTCCATGGTCGAATTTGAAAGTATGTTGGGAAGAGGGGGAGGAAGAAGAAGCATGACTGTGGAATATTTCGAAAACTATTGGAGACCAAACCAAACTGATGCGATGTATGCCACTCCAATCCGAAAAAGCTCCGATGGGGCC
>DATHWC010000142.1:0-8286 GCA_035460985.1 Lunatimonas sp. | reverse complement strand
ATGACATCGTTGGTGCCATTGCTGGTGAAACTGGTGTATCAGGTAGAAGCATTGGTGGAATAGATATCTTTGAAAACTTCTCTTTCGTAGATGTTCCAAAGAAAGATGTAAATCACGTCATCAGTGTGATGAACACGAATACCATTAAAGGCAAAGCCGTTAATTTCGAGATTTCGAAAGGTTAAATTTCAATATATTAAAAAGGCGCTATCCTGACAGATAGCGCCTTTTTTTGTTTTGTTGAAATTGATTGGTCAGGCTCCTTTTATTATTTTTTCGGTAATAGCCTGCCCTATCTCAACCAATTGGGCTATTTCCAAGTCAGAAAATTCATAAGGCTCTTTTTTAGCTATTCCCAATGTGCCATATAACTTGCTTTCCCGCAGTAAAGGAATCGTAATTGCTCCCTCTACTTGGGTGTCTTTGGCTCCCGGACGAACTACACCGGAGGCATCGGTTTGAAGATTGCAAACTTGCACAGGTTCTTTACGCTCGGCGGCAATTCCAGCCATTCCTTTCCCAATGGG
Source organism: Lunatimonas sp. (assembly GCA_035460985.1). Taxonomy (GTDB): domain Bacteria; phylum Bacteroidota; class Bacteroidia; order Cytophagales; family Cyclobacteriaceae; genus Lunatibacter. The sequence continues at coordinate 7,759 of DATHWC010000142.1, read as the reverse complement.
TATCACTGACATTTTGGGTAACAGGAATTCAGGTACCCCCACCTGTGCCTTCAGATGTAACATTCCGGTACCCTCTTCCAATACATGTAATGTTCCCGTAGTACATGCGAAATAATCAAGCGTTTGTTGCAGCCAGCCACTCCAAGCATATCCCTCTTCATTTTTAATGGCAATGACAAGCCTGTCGGGAGTTGTATCTTTCATATTGCTATCGTTTTTTTTGTGTATTTCGAGATTTCTTCAAATATATCAATTTCCCCAAATAGGTGGGTAATTAATGGCATTATCCTTATCTTCGTCAAACAACTCTCTCAAGAATGCAGCTTTTTTATCAACAAGAAATCAAAGGCACTGAACTGGTGTTGGATCCAGATGAATCCAGGCATCTCAGCAAGGTATTACGAAAACCTGTTGGAGATATTGTACTCTTTACAAACGGAAAAGGCTCCCTGTTTAGTTGTAGGATCGAAGACAATGATCCGAAAAAAGCAAAGTTGGTCGTAGTCAGTCAGGAATTTGTTCCTAAACCGACCTACCATATACACTTGGCCATTTCTCCCACCAAAAATGCAGACCGCATGGAGTGGATGATGGAGAAGATTACGGAGATTGGCGTAGATGAGGTAACCTTCATCCAATCTGAAAACTCGGAAAGGACCCAAATTAACCTGGACCGACTCCAAAAAAAATCAATTAATGCCTGTAAGCAAAGTTGTCAGGCATGGGTGCCTGAAATCAATGATATATGCAGATTTGGAGAATTTTTGGCAGACAAAACATGGAGTACCTATAACCGGTTTATTTGCTACGTGGATGAAACGATTCCCAGTCACCTGATACAGCTCGCTAAAAAGGACCAGTCTTATTTGATTTTGGTGGGACCCGAGGGGGATTTTTCCCCAAGTGAAATCAAAGAAGCTGTCAGAAACGGTTTTGCACCGTGCTCGCTAGGTAAAAATCGGCTACGAACCGAAACAGCTGGATTGGCTGTTGTCCATACCCTTCAACTGTTGAATATCAACTAGACTCTAGATATCTTCTTGTAATATAGGAGTATAGCGAATCAATTCTTGCTTTTCCTTTTTATTCAGGAAATATCCAACGCAATTCTTCATTTATCTGGCGATAAGCCTTATTTTTAGGGGTATTATTTATCTCTGATTCGAAAAATTCATGAAAAAAACAAAGATTTACCTTCTTTTTCTACTGGTTGTCTTTACAGGAAGGGCGCAGGCTCAAGAAGCATCGATACTTCAACAACTCGAAGAAATAGCCATAGTAGACCAGAAAGTCATGATGCCAATGAGGGACGGCATACGGCTGGCAACCGATATATACAGGCCTAAAACAGACAGTCCTGTTCCAATTATTTTTTCCAGAACTCCCTATAATTTCAACACCTACCGTGACGGGGAACTGGTAACACGGACGCTTGAAGCTGCTCATCAGGCCGTAAGCCGGGGTTATGCCTATGTCGTCCAAAATGAAAGGGGGAGATTTTTCTCCGAAGGAGAATGGGATATATTGGGAACTCCCCTCACCGATGGATATGATGCCTTTACGTGGATGGCAGAGCAATCTTGGAGCAATGGAAAAATAGGCACATCGGGATGCTCATCCACTGCGGAATGGCAAATGGCAGTCGGAGCCATGGACCACCCAGCCCATGCGGCCATGATCCCACAGGGGTTTGGTGCAGGTGTTGGCCGTGTAGGGGAGTTTCTTGAGCAGGGGAATTGGTACCGGGGTGGAGCAACGCAAATGCTATTCATCGCATGGCTATACAGCACCCAACATGACCCTATGGCTCCAAAATTACCAGAAGGCATAGGTCAGGAAGACTTACTGCGCTTACAGCGGTTTTACGACATGGCCCCAAGATATCCACGGATTGATTGGGCTGAAGGACTTAGTCATTTACCCGTACAGGACATCATCAAAAATGCCAACGGTCCGAAAGGCATCTTTGAAGAAATAGTGACCCGCACCCCCAATGATCCCAAATGGTATGAAGGAGGCTTGTATCACGACGACATGGACTTAGCTGTTCCCAGTTTTTGGTTTGTCTCTTGGTACGATGTGTCAAGTAGCCCCAATTTGGCCCTATTTAACCATGTCAGAGAAAATGCTACCGATCCTGAAGTAAGGAACAATCAGTACCTACTTATTGCCCCTACCCTGCATTGTGCATTTACCCGGGCTACCGAAAACACCATCGTAGGTGAACGCAGCATGGGAGATGCCAGACTTGACTACGATGAGCTTACCTATGGTTGGTTTGACTTTTGGCTGAAAGGTGAAACGAATGGTGTAAAGGAAAAACTACCACGTGTGAAATACTTTACGATGGGTTCCAACAAATGGCAAACCTCCGATACTTGGCCACCGGCAAATGTACAAATGACCCCCTTCTACCTAGACAGCAAAGGCAATGCAAACAGCCGCTTGGGAGATGGTCAATTGGTATCCAAACGACCGGGGAGAGACAATCCGGATACCTTTACCTACGACCCCATGGATCCTGTGACTTCCTACGGAGGCAACGTCTGCTGCACTGGAAATGCCGTGCAGGGAGGAGCCTTTGACCAGCAGGAAATGGAACTCAGGGAGGACATTCTGGTATATACCTCAGAGACATTGGAAGAGGGTATAGAAGTAAGTGGATTTATTGAATCAACCCTTTACTTGTCTTCCGATGTAAAAGATACAGACCTCACCATAAAATTGATCGACGTTTATCCCGATGGGACAGCCTACAACTTGGACGAAACCATTCAGCGTGTCAGATATAGGGAGGGGTATGATAAGGAAGTATTTATGGAAGAAGGAAAAGTTTATAAAGTTGACTTGACTCCAATGTCTACCAGCAATTACTTCGACAAAGGCCATAAAATACGAATAGAAGTATCCAGTTCCAATTTCCCCCGCTTTGACCGGAATCTAAATACAGGTGGTAACAACTACGATGAAACCAAAGGCAGGGTAGCCAAGAACAATATCCACCATTCCCGAAATTTTCCCAGCAGCATCAGCCTTCCTATAGTGGGAAAATAACGTTCACAGCTAAAAAATTTAAACCACTTACAACCATTTTAACATGAAGAACAAACTAGTCCTCTTGGCATTTTTGTTTCTTCCACCTTTGCTTTTTGCCCAAAGCGAACAGCAGAGATGGAAAAAACATGCCAATCAAACTGAAATAATCCGGGATCAATGGGGAGTTCCCCATGTTTTTGGGCAGACTGATGCTGACGCCGTCTTCGGAATGATCTATTCTCAGTGCGAGGATGACTTCAACCGGGTAGAAATGAATTACATCACTGCTATGGGCAGGACGGCTGAAATTACCGACAGGGATCAGATCTATACGGATTTGCGGATGAAGATGTATATTGATCCGGAAGTATTGCAGGATGAATTTGACCGAAGTGCGGATTGGCTTAAAAGTTTGATGACGGCATGGGCCGACGGGATCAATTATTTCTTGGCAAAAAATCCCAAGGTAACTCCAAAACTATTGAACAAATTTGAACCTTGGATGGCTCTTGCCTTTAGTGAGGGAAGTATTGGTGGAGATATTGAGTCCATCTCACCTGCCGGATTACGAGCTTTCTATTCAAACAAATTTCAAAGTTATATCCCTGTAGAGGAGTGGGATTTGGAAGAAAACCCAAGCGGCTCAAACGGTTTTGCCATTGCCCCCGAACTTACGGTAAACGGAAACGCACTGCTGCTAATTAACCCGCACACCTCATTTTACTTCCGACCGGAAGTGCATATGGTAAGCCAGGAGGGCATAAACGCCTATGGGGCAGTCACCTGGGGTCAGTTTTTTATCTATCAGGGATTCAATGAGTACAATGGGTGGATGCATACCTCCACTCGAGCGGATGTGATCGATCATTATGCCCTCACAGTGGAGCAAATAGACGGTACTTACCACTACCAACATGGCAATGAATGGCGACCCTTTGTCACTAAAGAAATCCCCATGAGGTACAAAGAAGGTGATGGTATGGGAGAAGAGGTCATTACCGCCTTTTACAGCCACCATGGACCCGTCATTCGGTCTGAGGGGGATAAATGGATCGCTATACGGCTCATGGTAGAGCGGGAAAAGGCCCTAAGCCAATCCTACCTGCGAACAAAGACCAGGAGCCATCAGGAGTTTCGTGAAATCATGGAACTTAAAACCAATTCTTCCAACAACACGGTTTATGCGGACAAAAATGGAACTATTGCCTATTATCACGGTAATTTTATGCCCATAAGGAATGAATCCTACAATTGGTCCGGAGTAGTAGACGGCAGCGACCCAGCAACAGATTGGAAAGGCCTGCACGAGTTGGATGACTTGGTGCACGTGATTAATCCCAAAAACGGATGGGTACAAAACTGCAATGCGACCCCTTTTACCTCTGCGGGTGAATACAGTCCAGTGCGTGGGAATTACCCTGCGTATATGGCACCGGATGCGGAAAGTGCACGGGGTCTAAATGCGGTTCGAGTTTTAAAAAATAAACGTGGATTTACACTCAACAGACTGATTGACACAGCCTATGATCCTTATCTCATCGCTTTCGAACCGCTTATTCCAGCACTAAAAGTTGCTTTTGAGCGGTGGCCACACTCCCACCCCCAAAAAAGCTACCTGCAAAAACCTGTTGAAACATTGGCAAACTGGGACATGAACTTTGGGTTAAAATCGGTGGGAATGTCGCTGGCACATTTTTGGGGACAGGCGTTGATTGAAAGTGCACGAGGGCTTGATAGACCGTCGGAAGTTTATCTCTTTGATTTCTTGGCAAATTATACCTCAGATCAAATGAAGCTAGACGCATTAGCTGCTGCCGTGCAAAAACTGGAGGAAGATTTTGGATCCTGGGAAACGCCTTGGGGGGAAATCAACCGTTTCCAGCGAATCACCGGGGATATTGTTCAGCCTTTTGATGACAATAAGCCCAGCATTCCTGTACCTTTCGCTCCCGCTACCTGGGGTTCGTTGGCCTCTTATGCGGGCAGAAGCCCGGTTGAAACAAAAAAGATATACGGAACTGTCGGCAACAGCTTTGTTGCCGTGGTGGAATTTGGCGAAAAAGTGCGGGCTAAGAGCAGCTTGGCAGGTGGGCAGAGTGGTGACCCCGACTCCCCACATTTTTATGACCAAGCCCAACCGTATGCCAATGCAGAGTTTAAAGAAGTGAATTATTACCGAGAAGATATTCTTAAAAATTCCCAAAAAGCATATAAACCAGGAGTGAAGTAATATTTCGTCCATTAACCTGGAATGGGTATTAGAAAATGGAGCAACCAAGTCGGGAAATGCACAAGTAAAAAAAGCCACGAAGGAACGTATCCTTCGTGGCTTTCTCCTATTTATTTTTTTTTAATATCCAGGATTTTGTGGTGCTAGGTTGGGGTTTCGCAAAATTTCACCCGCGGGAACCGGAAGAATAGACTTGTTTGGATCAGTAATTCCCATAACCGATGCTAGCCGGTCAGTTCTTACCAGATCAAACCATTCATGGCCTTCATAACTTAACTCAAGCCGTCTTTCTTTGTAGATAGCTGTTCTAAAATCCTGTAACGTAGCTGGCATTATGGGGTCTAAACCAGCACGACTCCTAACCTCGTTAAGCAAATCCACTGCGTCTGTGTTTGGATATCCCAACTCAGCCATTGCTTCTGCCTTACTCAACAACACTTCCGCAAGCCTGAAAAGAATCACGTTGTCATCTCTTGTGTTCCCTCTAAAGTATTTCTTCATATAATTCCTGCCACTGGCCTCTCCGAAAGTAGCTTCCTTTCTGGCATCCCCTTCCTCATAAGCATTCAGGATATCAGGGTTTACCTCTATCACCCAATTCCCCCCCAAAGTGCCGGGAAGGAAATTTGTCGCAATTGCATTTTGCAATTGGGGGTCATAATTGATTTCCATAATGGACTCTTCAGAATTTTTGTTTTCATACAAAGAAACATATGGAATCGTCAATTCGCTGCCTTTAGAGCTTATTACCCTGTCTGCATCATTAACAGCCTGGGCATATTCTTTTCTGAATAGGTAAATGCGTGTTCCCAGCGCAAAAGCGGCATCCCTTGTAGCTCTGGCCTTTGTGGCCAGATTCGAACCAAATGCGACCGGCAAGTTGTTTTTGGCGAAATCAAGGTCCTCAAAAATTTGAGAATAAATCTCGGCAACTGAGTTTCTGGAAACCTGCAACGAAGGGATATCCGGACTGGTAGTAGGTGTGGTAATCAATGGCACTTGTCCAAAATATCTAACCAAACTAAAATATGCAAATGCCCTTAAAAACCTTGCTTCGGCGACCACTTCATTGCGTTTTTGCTCTGCCAACCCCGGAATCTCAGGGACACGTTCAATTACGACATTGGCTCGATTAAGCAATAGAAAATGCTGATTCCATAAGGTTTCATACCATGGGTTGTCGTCCAGAAAGAGTAAATTATTCATTTGCTCAAACTGCCTATTGAGTGCAGTTCCCAATGTATTTTTTGTGGGAAGTTCGGGAAATACCACATAATTCAAACCTAAGTCGGCCAGTTGCCGGTACACACCAATAATGGCAGCATCCGCATCGGATGGACGGACACACAACTGTGCATTGGAAACCGAATCCAAGGGTTCCTGATTAATAACGTCACATGAATTCAAAAACAGAACCATGCAAACTATATATATGAGTGTCTTTTTCATGTTTTTATAATTGTTGTTTATTTGTCACATGTAATCTCGCTACGATAATCATCCTACTCTGTGACCTTTTCGTCATGCTCGATTTCATTGCTTTATGGTTAAAAGGTAAGGTTGAGTCCCATGGTATATGATCTCGCCTGAGGATAGGAACTTAGGTCAAACCCAAGTCTAGAATCGTCTTCATAAGCATTAACTTCCGGGTCATAGCCTCTGTATTGGGTGAAGGTTATTAAGTTTTGGCCAGCAAAATAAATTCGGAGATTCTGAACCCCCAACCTTTCCAACGCATCTCCATGCAGATTATAACCGAACGATATATTTTTGAGCCTCAAGAATGATCCATCCTGAAGGACGCGGTCTGAAACCGAACCATTTCTGTATGGATCACCCCAAGCTGCCCGGTGCAAGGTCGCCACGTCACCGGGCTGTCTCCATCGTTCCCTTGCCAACGTGGAGGAATTAAACCAAGTATGTAATCTTCCGTAGGAATACTCCGCCTGATTGAATATTTCGTTTCCATATACAAAATGGAAAAAGATTGATGCGTCAAAATTCTTATAAAAAAAAGAGTTGGTCAGACCTCCAATAAACTTTGGCTGGGCACTACCAATAATCTGAACATCTTCGGTGGTGGAAGCAAAAGGGATATTGTCATCACCATTTAGGTCGTCAAAAATATAATCCCCAGTCTCGGTATTGACTCCCAAAATTTTCCAACCGTAAAAGGTACCAAGTGGATAGCCTTCTTTCACAATACTTGCATAACCGTTGAAGCCCAAAGGCCTATCACCACCGGGAAGATTCGTCACTCTATTTCTGTTGAAAGCAATATTAAAATCAGTCGTCCATCTAAATCCTTCCCTGTCAAAATTGACCGTATTCAACAAGATTTCGATTCCGCGGTTTTCCACATTTCCAACATTTTGAAGAGAGCTGACAAAACCGGAAGTTCTGGGCAATAATACTTCCAACAACAGACCGGAGGTTTGTTTAAGGTAGGCATCAATTGTAAGGTTAACCTTACTTTGAAGAAAATTCAAATCC
>DATHWC010000141.1:0-12749 GCA_035460985.1 Lunatimonas sp. | reverse complement strand
GGATGGGTCTTTTATTAGAGGCAGAAATATTTCTTTGGGATACAACTTCAACCTTCAGAATAAGGAATGGATAAATGCCTTGAAAATTTTTGCCAGTGCCCAGAATTTCTTCTTAATAAGTAATTATGGGGGATACGATCCAGAAGTGAGTACATATGGTGGGAATTTTGGACAGGGGATTGAATTCAGCAGTTATCCTACTCCTCGAACATTTACTTTAGGTTTAAGTGTTGGCTTCTAATTTAAAAAATAAAATCATGAAAAATTATAACTTCAAATGTATAGCCACATTTCTGATTTTGGCACATATATTCATGGGATGTCATGAGTTTTTGGAAGAAAACCCAGAGACTTTTATCAGTCCGAATGCCTATTATAGAAACGCAGAGGACGCAATAAGTGCGATTAACGCAGTTTATGCGATTTTACCGCGGTTTTACCAAGGAATTGCTTATGGAGAGAGTGTGTTTTTTACATTGGAAATGCCGTCTGATCAGGCTCTTTCGGGTACAGGAGTATCAGTAGTGGATCAAGATAGGCTCGATGCATATATATATGACCCCGCAATCAGGCATCTTAGATTATGGTGGCAATATTCCTACCAAGGTATAAATGCTGCCAATTCGGTCCTCTATTATGTCCCGGATATTGAGATGAATGAAAACCTCAAAAACAGGATATTAAGTGAGGCCTATTACCTGAGGGCATATTTCTATTTTGATTTGGTGCGCCTGTTTGGTGCGGTGCCACTTTCTCTTGAGCCTACCTTGAATATAAGCAATGTTAACGTATCCAGGGATGGCGTTGCTGTCGTATATGACCAGATTATCCAAGATCTTATCAGGGCAGAAAACCACCTTCCATTGGCCGGGTCCGGTGAAGTTGAGCATGGAAGGGCAACTAAAGGGGCTGCATCTACTTTATTATCCAAAGTGTATCTAACCTTAGAGCGATGGGAGGATGCCTCAAATAAAGCGGAGGAAGTAGTTAACTCAGGAGCTTATCAATTATTTTATGATTATTCCCAAGCTTTTAAAGTGGAAAATAAAAATGGCATCGAACATGTTTTTTCCATTCAATTTGAAAGGGTAATTATTTCCAGCAACTTTCATGCTTGGTTTTTGCCTAGATACAGGGGAATTCAGGCCAATACAGAGGAGTTTGGAGCTATTTTACCCAATATGGATTTCTATAATTCCTATGGAGAAGACGATTACCGAAAAACCGCAAATTTCTATACGAGTTATCCCGCAGCTGACGGATCAGGCATAGTAGAATTTGAACCCCACATTTTTAAATATTTTGATCCTTCTGTAGATGTGGTGGGGGGGTCTAGTATGAATTATCCCAAGATAAGGTATGCTGAAACACTTTTGATCCTTGCGGAAGCTGAAAATGAATTAAATGGCCCTAACGCTAAAGCCTTAAATGCCATCAATCAGGTGCGAAGCAGGGCAAAGCTACCCAATTTGGAAAACACTGAAGGTTTTCAACCCACAAAGGACTACTTTAGAAATGCAGTTTTACAGGAACGTTCATGGGAATTAGCTTACGAAGGCAATCGGTATTTTGACATGTTACGAACCAATACTTCCATCAGTGGAGCTCTAGTTGGATATGATAGTGGATCAGGGGTTTTTAAAGCCCATAATGTTTTGTTCCCAATTCCGCAAAGGGAGATTGATAACAATAACAGTCTGGTACAAAATCCTGGTTATTAGTATTCCGTGGTCCGTAAAATTCGTCGTTTTTCCTTAGGAAATCCGACGAATTTGTTCCGCTAAGCCGTTTTAATTGATTTGACTGTAAATGCGGCTAACTGTTCAGAAACATTTGATTTCAGCGCTCGGGTTTTTAGGCGTTCATCAAAACTTTGATTTGTTTGACAATACAGATTTGAATGGAAGAGCTAATCCATAAAAAAATTTATTTAAGTTATGAAGGTGAACATTTCGGTGTTTTCACCTTACGTAGATAGGTTATCTTCATCTAGAACATATTAAGCTGGACAGTTGGCAGTTTTGTTAAAAACGTAGTGTTTGAAATATTTCCTATGGTGTCAAATTCCACTTAGAAAATGATCCGCCTTCTAACCTTCCGGTGTTCGGTAGATCCGTAAAAGATAGTTTTAAAAAATATCTAAACAGGGTTAGACTATTCAGCCCAATTTGAATTCAAAATCCTTGGAGATTCCAAATCTGTTGCACAAAAAAATAGCTTGCCAATGAAATAAAAAAAGGAAAAAAGCACGTGGCGAAAGAAGCCATCCGAGAAAAGCCTATTGGGATTTAAATGTACAAATACACAGCTCTCATAGGTGAAGTTTATCGAGTACCTTTTAAGAAACAGTAATAATAAACCCATAAAGATATGAAAAACACAGTACTTATACATGTACTCAACATGACCAAACGATTGATACCCATATTGCTAGTCCAATGTCTTTCGATGAGCATTTTACTTGCCGCAAACAGCGACGGACAGCCTTCATCTAAATCGGATGCCGTACCCAACGTATCTGAAGAAGTGGATGTGGTAGTTAGGGGAACAGTTGTGGATTCTAACGGTCAGGGGCTGCCAGGAGTGACGGTATCCGTTCCGGGTACATCGATAGGCACCGCTACGGATATGGAAGGAAATTATAGCCTTTCCGTTAGTGAAGGCGCAACCTTGGTTTTTTCATTCATCGGTTTCGAAAGTCAACGGGTTGCTATTGGAGATCGGAGTGTAATAGACATTACACTACTCGAGGATATGTCCTCTTTGCAGGAGGTGGTTGTGATTGGGTATGGTACCCAGCTTCAAAGGGAGGTGACGGGGTCTGTGGCCACGCTTGAAGCAACCCAACTTCAAGATCAGCCCGTGGGTCAATTCACCCAAAAGCTTCAAGGAAGGCTGGCCGGAGTACAGATCAGTCAGGCGTCGGGTACTCCAGGTGGCGGAATGGCTATACGGATACGAGGAGCCGCTTCCATCAATGCGGGTAACAACCCTTTGTATGTTGTTGACGGTTTTCCGATAGTGGGAGATATCAATAACATAAATCCAAATGAAATAGAAAGTTTCTCAGTCCTGAAAGGTGCATCTGCCGCCGCGTTATATGGATCCCGTGCTGCAAATGGCGTCGTACTAATTACAACAAAACAAGCTAAATCCGGGCAAACATCCATTCAGGTAAATGTAATTCAGGGGGTCACTCAGGTTCCGCAAAGAGGAAGAGCCAACCTAATGAATGCCAGAGAGTTTCTTGAGGATAGGAAGGCGATTTATGAAGATAAAATAAGATATGAAGGGTTTACCGGGGGTATTCCCGAACTCTACCAAAATCCCGAATCCTATAACGGACCTGATACCAATTGGTATGAGGAATTGCTTCAAGGTGGTACTCAAAACAGCTATAACCTTTCGTTTTTAGCAAACAAAGACAATTTTAGTTCGGCTACCACACTCGGTTATTTTGAAGAAAAGGGAGTTGTAATCAATACAGGTTTTAATCGATTCTCCCTACGTACAAACAATGAATACAAAATAAACGATAACATCCGTGTAGGCGTGAATTTAGCTCCAACCTACCAAACCAGTAAAAATGCAGCGACGGACGGATATTATCAGATATTGTATTCAGCCCTAATTACCCCACCCATCTTTTCACCGGATGATGTGGATGCAAATGGCAATCAGAAAATAAATTTTACAGGTCCGGGTTTGTTTACCTTTCCCAACTGGAAGAAAACAATGTTGGAAACCCAAGACCGGTCAGCAACCGTTAGGCTTTTGTCAAACGCATATTTTGAAGCGGATTTTCTTACCAACTTCACCTTCAAGAGTTCTGCTTCCGTTGATTTGGGGGCAAGTAAGCGAAGGGTTTTCAATCCGTCAACCGCAGGTGGAATTTTCTCCCCGCCGCCAAAGCTTGCTACCGGTTCTTACAGCACGCAGACATATGATTCCTGGCTGACTGAGAATACGTTGAATTATAGCAAAAGCTTCAATGATCATTCATTGGATGTCATTGCAGGCTATTCAGCTCAGAAATATAGTATGGAGAACAACGTATTGACAGGCACTAGTTTTCCCGACGATGAAGTGAGTTGGATTGATGCGGCGGCTATTCGGTATGGAAATAATAACATGTCTGAGTGGTCCCTACTTTCCGGGTTTAGCCGAATAAACTATAATTATAAAGGTAAATACTTGTTGTCCGTATCTGCCAGAAGGGATGGTTCTTCGCGTTTCGGTTCGGAGAATAGATGGGGAACTTTCCCCGCAGTTTCTGCCGGATGGATCTTATCAGACGAAAGTTTCGCAATGGATTGGTCAAGTGTAAGTTACCTGAAGCTACGGGCAGAATATGGTCACGCCGGTAATTTTAACATAGGCAACTACAGTCAGTTTGGAAATATATCCTCTACGAATTATGTTTTTGCCAACTCCCTGGCCCAGGGAAGAAGCCCCGTATCCATTGGCAATCCGTTTCTTACTTGGGAAACAACTGTAGGAACCGATGTAGGAATGGATATTGGTTTACTTGATGATAGGATTTCTTTGGTGTTGGACTTTTATGACAAAAGAACCACCAATATGCTATACCAAGTAGATATACCTTATGGAGCAGGTTTTCCAAACATTCAGGACAATATCGGTGAGTTTCATTTTTGGGGATATGAGTTTGGCATTAATGCTAGCGTAATACGAAGTGAATTGTTTACTTGGAATTCTGATTTCAACATTTCCTTCAACAGAAACAAAGTCATTCAATTGGGGACTAACAATACCCCCATCGGGGGCATTGGGAATTATTCATCTACCATTTGGAAGACCGAGGTTGGCCAGCCTATTGGTCAGTTCTACGGATATATTTTCGATGGGATTTACAAGACGCAGGAGGAGTTTGATTCGCAACCCAAACACGTGACTTCAAGAGTCGGTACAATTCGATACAAAGACGTCAATGGAGACGGTATCATTGATGTTGATGACAAAACATATATTGGCAATCCCAATCCAAAGTTCTTTTTTGGATTTAATAACAGTTTTAGTTACGGAAACTTTGACATGAATATCGTTATGGCGGGGTCCTACGGTGGCAAGATGTACTATGCGCTAGCGGAATGGTCAGAAACGTTGGAAGGGATTTTCAATGTGGAAAAATACATGGCCAATCGATGGAGATCACTTGAAAATCCGGGAGATGGTATCATCGGTAGGTCATTGTCAGGTACGACCGAGTTTCCAAGAAACGTACAAGATAGGCTCGCTTTGGATGCGTCTCATTTGACTGTTAAAAACATTACTATTGGGTATACGCTGCCGCAATTCAACAAGCATTTGAAATCTGCCAGAATTTTCACCAGTATTCAGCAGGCCTTGGTTTTGACGAGGTATAAGGGAGCAAATCCGGAATCAAGTTGGCAAGGCTTAAACGGCTTGCAAGAAGGAGTTGATGTTAGCCCTTACCCCATTCCGAGGACGTATGCTTTGGGTGTAAATTTTAATTTTTAATCAGTTAACGATAAGAAAATGAAAAAGATAATAATCATTCTCATCACAGTCATCATTTCTTCATGCTCTGATGATTTTTTGAATTTGGTTCCTGAAAGTTCCATTACCTCCGGGAATTTCTATAAAACAGAAGCACATTTTGATCAAGCACTGGTAGGGGCATATGCGTCTGTAAGAGCATCAAAAGGCTCTATAGCGGCGTGGGTTATGGGTGAAATGCGGTCGGATAACACGCATTTGGAATTCAATATAACCAATAGAGGGCCAGGCTATATTGAAAGGGAATATGCGGATTTCTTTATGGATGATGTCAATAGCGGTCTTGTCGCGAATAAATACAATTCATGTTACGTGGGAATAGGCAGGACCAACGAAATAATAGCATCGGTTCAGGACGGCTCATTTTCCCAAGAGTCCAAGGATAGGATTCATGGTCAGGCAAGTTTTCTGAGAGCAATGTTTTATTTCGAGTTGGTCAGGTATTTTGGGGGTGTTCCCTTATATCTTGCGCCAGTTAGGGGTGCGGGAGATGCTTACCTTCCTAGATCCACAACCAATGAAGTGTATCAGGCAATTATTAGTGATTTAGAAATTGCGATCCAAAAGTTGGGTCGTCCATCCTTTCCCCAAAGTGGCCGGGCAAACGAAGGTTCCGCTAGGATGCTGCTTGCGGATGTTTATTTGACGTTGAAAGATTACCCCAAGGCGGAAAATGAGTTACAGCAGGTTTTGGGGATGGGGTATTCCTTATTGGATGATTATGAGGATGTATATCGGTTAAGTAACAAAAATAGTGCTGAATCTATTTTTGAGATTCAATATCAGCAGGGTAATCAAGGCCAACAGAGCGATTTTCTTTATCCGTTTATACCACTTTCTGCTGATGTTAGCATGATTACAGGAATCCCCTCACAAAACCTTCAAGGTGGAGGATGGAATACGCCGACTTTCGAAATGATTGATGCCTATGAAGATGGGGATTTACGGTTAGATGCCTCAATTGGAATAGTTGAGGGTACGGGACAGATCGGAAATATGTTTATAGATGAATTCAAAAGTCCGATTAATTATACACCCACACCCGGCAAGCGAACTTATCCATTTATCAAAAAATATATGAATCCGCATTCCCTGGAGCGGAATACAGATGATAATTTCCCTATTTATCGCTTTGCGGAAGCACTACTTTCAATGGCCGAAGTCTTGAATGAACAAAATAGGTCCTCTGATGCTCTTCCCTATTTGAATCAAGTTAGAACTAGGGCTGGTTTAAGTCCTGTAAATGAGACAAATAAGGACCTGTTAAGGGAGATTATTGCTCATGAAACACGTATTGAACTGGCTTTTGAAAATAAAAGGTGGTTGGATTTGGTTCGAACGGACAAGGCTATTGAAGTCATGAACATGAATGGGGAATACCTAAAGGAGTTTTATTCCGGGGAATCCTATATCCCTGAAATGAGTTATAATGTTACTACCGAAAGGTTGTTGTTTCCTATTCCATTAAGAGAAATCCGTATTGGCAATTTGGAGCAAAACCCAGGTTATTAATTTAATAGTACCTAAAATCCGTAAACCTTCCAGGTTTTGTTAAGAATCAGCTTGTTGCTAAAATTTAATGGGTGAACCTTGGAAGGTTTTTTCTTCATAAGAATCATCTGGTTACAGGAAAGTACTGCGGATTTTAGGTAGTATCTTTGTATAGATAGGCTAACTTATACCTTTCTTATTAGGGTTATAGGTGAATTCGTCGCTAATTTCGAAAGATTCGACCATTAAGGAATCATCATGTACAAACAGTTTCATCGTAAATATATTGCTCTATTCTTTTCCCTAAGTTTCTTTGCATCCTGCACAGAAAACCGGAGTGGAATGTTCAATAGCAACACCAATCTACCCGACCAAATCAGTTACAATTTTCATATACGGCCGATACTTTCAGACAATTGCTTTGCCTGTCACGGTCCTGATGCAAACAAACGGGAGGCGGGGTTAAGGTTGGATATTGAAGATGAAGCGTTTAAAGTACTGGCGGAAAATCCCGGAAACTATGGACTCGTTCCGGGAAAACCACATGAATCCCAGGTTTGGCAGCGCATCAATTCCTCGGATGAAAAGGAATTGATGCCACCACCTGAGTCGAATTTAACGCTGACAGAGTACCAGAAAAGTTTGATCCAAGCTTGGATCAAACAGGGAGCAATTTACGAGAAACACTGGGCATTTGTCCCTCCGGTTAAGAAGGAGATCCCTAAGGTTAAAAACAGCGAGTGGCCCAAAAATCCAATTGACTTCTTTGTGTTAAAAAAGCAGGAAGAATTGGGAGTAAAGCCCAATTCCGAAGCAAATCCCGAAAGGCTCCTCCGAAGGGTTAGCTTTGAACTCACCGGTTTACCTCCTGATTTGGAAATGATGGATTCCTACTTGGCGGATGAAAGGGAAGATGCCTACGAACAGTTAGTGGATAAATTGCTGGAACGCCCCGCCTATGGAGAGCGGATGGCTGTTTTCTGGCTGGATGTGGCGAGATATGCCGATTCCTATGGGTACCAGTTGGACAACCTCCGTACGCAGTGGCCTTGGAGGGATTGGGTAATTCATGCTTTCAACGAAAATATTTCTTACGACACCTTTATCCGTTGGCAGTTGGCAGGAGACCTGCTTCCGAATCCTACTAAGGAACAGCTCCTGGCCACCGGATTTAACCGGAATCACAAGATCACTGAGGAGGGAGCCATTGATGAGGAGGAATACCGCGTCACCTATGTGTCCGACCGGACCAACACCCTTGGCAAAGCACTGCTTGGGATGACCATGGAATGTGCGGCCTGTCACGACCACAAATACGATCCCATTTCCCAAAAGGAGTATTATCAGCTATTCTCGTTTTTCAACAATATTGACGAACGGAGGACAAGTACAACCCCTATTGACCCATTAGTAGGTACCCCGGCATCCTATGCCAAAAAACCCCTGATGGAGATCACGGATGAAGATGTACAGTCCGTACTTTCCTTTGTGAACAAGCAGGATACATCAAAATTGATTGTATCCGTGATGGGAGAACTGGATACCTTGCGAAAAAACCACATCAGGGAACTTGGGATTTTTGATGCGTATGGCGAGGAGGTTTTTCCCGCAACACCAGAGGCTATTTTAAATTTTCCAACATCAGCCCCTGCCAACAGGTTGGGGTTGGTGGATTGGTTATTTGACCCGAAAAATCCGCTAACGGCACGTGTATTTGTCAATCTGATTTGGAAGGATGTTTTCGGTCGGGGTATAGTCAATACACCCGGGGACTTCGGCATGCAGGGAGAACTTCCCAGCCATCCCGAACTATTGGATTGGCTGGCAGTTGATTTTATGGAAAACGGATGGGATATCAAACGCTTGATGCGGCAGTTGGTCACGTCGGCTACGTATAGACAATCCGTGATCTCCGAAGAGGGGAGTAGGGATGCTGACCCGGATAACATCTATTACACCCGGTTTTCCAGGGGGCATCTGAAAGCGGAGTTTATCCGGGATATGCTCTTGGCTTCCAGTGGGCTGTTGGTCCGGGAACTTGGTGGTCCCAGCGTCAAGCCTTACCAGCCTCCTGGATTATGGGAAGGGGCAACGGCAGGTGGATCAACCTTGTCAGAATACCATCAAGATCACGGGGATGCACTCTATCGGAGGGGGCTGTATACCTTTGTGAAGCGCACCGTTCCTTCGCCATCCATGCTGATTTTTGACGCTAGTAACCGGGATCAGTGCGAGGTGGAGCGGGGGAATACCAATACACCGTTGCAGGCATTGGTAATGATGAATGATCCTACAGTATTGGAAGCCGCCAGGGTGCTGGCGAGCAAGTTGTGGCTGGAAGACTCGGAGGTGGCGGACAAGATCACCAAAGCCTTCAAACTGATCCTTTGCCGCAATCCAAAGGAAAAGGAGATTTCGTTGCTTTTGGGGTATTTTCAAAATCGAAAAGAAGCATTTGATGAAAAGAATGCCCGCGAGCTGCTTGCGGTGGGAGAGTACAACCTCGATGAGGAAGTGGACCCCATTGATACCGCCGCCCTGATGCAGGTGATAGCCACCTTGTATAATTTAGAAGAAACGATTAACCGATCATAAGTGATGGAAAGTGAATTTACCGAATATAGACTGAATCAGAACAGACGGAGATTTCTTTCCAAAATGAGTCTGGGCTTGGGATCTGTGGCCTTGGGATCGCTATTGATGCCGGATCTGTTTAATCGCTCCACAGATACTGATAGTCTTATTCAACCGGGTATTCCTGATTTTGCCCCAAAGGCAAAGCGGGTAATTTACCTTTTCCAAAACGGGGCACCCTCCCAACTTGAATCCTTTGACTACAAACCGGGTTTGGAGAAAATGCTGGGTCAAAACCTTCCGGATTCCGTCCGTGGAGGTCAGCGCTTAACCGGATTTACGGCAAACCAACCCGGAGGCCTACCCTTGGTCGGGTCTTTTACGGGGTTTAAACAATACGGTGCTTCCGGCACCTGGGTAAGTGACCTGTTTCCGCATACCGCCAACATTGTAGACGATATTTGTATCGTCAAATCCATGCATACGGAAGCAATCAACCACGACCCCGCCCTTACTTTTTTCCAGACTGGTGCCCAGCAGGGTAACCGTCCGAGTTTTGGGTCTTGGCTGAGTTATGGCTTGGGGAGTGAAAACAAAAACCTGCCGGCCTTTACGGTCTTGATCTCCAGGGGAAAGGGAAACAGTCAAGGGGTATATGCCAAGCTTTGGTCAAATGGCTTCCTGGATCCCATTCATCAGGGCGTGCAGTTTGGTTCCGGGGAAGATCCCGTACTTTATTTAAAGGATCCTGTCGGAATGAGCCGGGCAGACCGTAGGGAAATGCTGGACAATCTTGCCCAGATGAACCAATGGGCTTACGAGGAACTGCATGACCCGGAAATCAACGCCAAAATAAAGCAGTATGAAATGGCCTACCGGATGCAGGCGGCTGTTCCGGAAATTATGGACCTAAGCAAAGAACCTCAATCCGTTATCGATCTATATGGCGAAGACTGTCTGACTCCGGGCACCTTTGCGGCCAATTGCTTAATGGCCCGAAAGCTTTCGGAAGAGGGGGTACGTTTTGTGCAGCTTTACCACCAGGGATGGGACCAACATGTGAATTTGCCCAAGGAGATTACCGGACAGGCCAAAGACGTGGATCAGGCCTCCGCCGCCTTGGTGACGGATTTAAAGCAAAGGGGATTGCTTGATGAGACGCTGGTTATTTGGGGAGGGGAATTTGGGCGTACCTGTTTTAGTCAGGGGCCCATTGAAAAAGGGAACTATGGCAGGGACCACCATCCGCGTTGCTTCAGTATGTGGATGGCCGGAGGTGGCGTAAAACCCGGATTGGTATACGGGGACACGGACGATTTCAGTTATAATATCATCAAAGACCCGGTACATGTCCATGATTTTCACGCCACCGTACTGCATCAGCTGGGCCTGGACCATGAAAAGCTGGTTTATAAGCATCTTGGCAGGAGGTTTAGACTCACCGATGTTGCCGGTAGGGTGGTGCATGATTTGTTGGGGTAGCTGGGTATGGGACACGGAAGACGGGAGACGGAAGGACTGAGTGGTAGATAAACCCTCCAGGTTTTTAAGACGTTCAGCCAGTAGATTAGAAAAAATGATTGAAACCTGGAGGGTTTTTGTTCGAGGATCTGCAAACTTTTCAGGTTTTGAAGAAATCTCGGGTAGGGTGGCTGTCAAACGAATCGTAATACAATTAATTTATCTCCAGATTCTAAAACAAACTCAGATTGCGTTTACGTATTTGACTAACCTTTTAAATCATATTTCGAGTCTAATCCTCCAAATATTTTTCCAAATGGGGAGAATTTGGATTGAGCTTTCGTTCATGTTCTCTAACTATTTCTACCAGGTAAAGACATAACTTCCGGTAATTTACTCCATCGGGCTGATTTTTATCATCCAAATATACCAGGTGATCCAAACCCAAAGATTTTGCCTCCTCAGCAATGTACCCGATTTCCCAGTTTTCTTGGTCAGCGGGGCGGGTATATTTTCTAGGTTGAAGGCGCATAATCTTCCCAAAGTCATCCACCAAGGGAGAAATGTTTCGTTTATCTCTGCGCGTAGAGTTATCATAACCTATTTCTCCAGTCACATCATTATATTGTACATTTCTTTTGTCGCCGATATAGTTAAGCTTGGCTTTAATAATTCCATTCACATGAAGTGGCGCAGAGGGACTACTCGTACCGATACCCACATTGCCATTTCCAAGGAGGGTAAAAATCTCACTGGCACCGGAACCAGCCCTATCGAGGAAAACGTATCTGGCCTGTGGATTGCCTATATTAAAATAAAATCTTCCGGCAGTTACTCCCATTCCGTAATAGGAAGATCCAGTACTGTTTTGATATAGCGCCAGTTTAATTGTGCTCAATGAGGTTCCTAAGGATAATGTACTCATGGGATTGGAAATCCCTATTCCTAAATTCCCATTAATTCCTAAATTCCCAGTAATTCCTGTATTCCCTTTAATAGTCAAACCTCCATTAATTTCCACATTTCCGTCATTTTGTACCAGCAACCGCCAGCCCTTATTATAAAATCCTATTTTATTGATAGCTGAACCTCCCACAAATCGGTCACTTGCTATCCAAAGCCCACCATCATTGCTATCCGATCTTATTCTTCCATTAACTAGGAGATCCACATTGGTTCCTCCTTTTCCCACTATTTGCAATTTGGCCACAGGGGAATCTATCCCCAGACCCACATTTCCCTCAAAATACCTTTTAGTGTCGTCCAACAGACCATTCCATTGTTCTTTTCCCAGTAGATCACTATCCTTAATCCTTAATTCTTCAAAGTTTATCATGACTGTTATATTTTTGGTTGATTTTTACTTTTTAAAATATCCTATAATCCGCGGGGAATTTAGTAGAATCAGGGATTCAGTCATTCCTTGACTTGGATGTTAGAAATTTACTAACCTTCCCGAGGAAAAAAACTATACCATCACCAGCGTCTGGCTTTCTACCGTTTCAGCCTGTAGGATTTGCCATGCTTCCTGTTGTTCCTCAGGCCAATGGGCCTGCAGATAATCCTTTGCCACTGAATAGCTGGAGAAATACTGCTCCTCCAACTGCATTGGGGATGCAAGCGCTTCTCTGGACAGTATTTTGAAGGCTTTTTCCCTGAGATCCGGCAGTTTCTCCAAGACC
>DATHWC010000140.1:0-4962 GCA_035460985.1 Lunatimonas sp. | reverse complement strand
AGCCCTTTGCAGAGCAATTCTTAAGGCTGGCGCACCAATTTTGCTGGTGCTTGATGATTTGCAATGGTGTGATAATGAATCTCTGGCTTTTTTTCTCTATTTTCTTCACTTTCAAGAAGAAAGCAAAGTGTTGATAGTAAGTTCTATGAGAGATTCGGATTTACCTGATAAAAACCCACTGAATTTATTTATATCGACCTTAATTACAGGGAACCTTTTAACTGAAATTAAATTAAATCCATTCAAAGAAAATGAAACAGGTACCCTGGCAGCTCATATTATTGGTAAAGACCTTCGGGAGGAGTTGGTGAAAGAAATATATAAAGAAACGGAGGGAAACCCTTTATATATCGTAGAGAGTTTGCGGAAAGGTTTACTGGAAAAGCTTTATTTGTCCAAACCTAGTCCACCTATCTCCCCAAACACATTTCTTATAGGAAAGCACATTATTCCTATAAAAGTTTTTAATGTATTTATTTCACGTATTAATCAATTATCTTCTCCAGCAAGGGAATTAATTGAACTTGCCTCCGCTATTGGACGGGAATTCTCCCTGAAGGTCCTTACAGTGGCAAGCAATTTTCAGGAAGACAAGCTGATAGGGGCTTTAGACGAGTTATGGCACAGGCGCATAATCCGGGAACATGAGGCTAATGTTTATGACTTCAGCCATGATAAATTGAGGGAAGTGGCCTATTCCAGTATGAGTACAGCAAAACGCCACAGAATGCATATCCTAATAGCAAGGGCATTGGAGAAATTACAAGATAATATTTACGAAGATATTAATGGCAGCCTTGCATTTCATTATGATCAGGCTGGACTGCCAGAAAATGCCATTTTATATTATAAGAAAGCAGCAACAAAAGCCATAAGCATCTATGCTACCAAGGAAGGGGTAGGGTTTTTGAACCGGGCCCTAACCTTGTTGGATTTTATACCAAACGGAAAGAAGAGAGATGAGCTGGAACTTGAATTGCAGGTTACCTTATGCTTGACTTTTGATTCTTTAACAGGATATGGTGCGGTAAACATCCAGGACATTTGTGACAGGGTCCAATTATTGAGTCACCGACTTAATTTTGTCCCATCCGTCCCGGTTTTCAGGTCAATGGCGATTGGAAAATTAGCCATTGGCGAAACGTTGCAGGCATTGGGAATTGGAGAACAGATTTTGTCTCTAGCAAAGAAAAATAATGATCCGGGGATGTTGATGGAAGGGAAATATGTCCTTGGAGTAATTAATTTCTGGCTCGGCAATTTTACCACGGCACGGAGTGACCTGGAGCTGGCAATAACATTTAATGAACCAGATCAGCAAAACCTACATACCTTTCCATTTACACAAAATGCGCAGGTAATATGTCTCAGTCGTTTAGCGCTCACCCTATGGTATCTTGGATACCATTATCAGGCTATGCAAAAACTGGAAGAAGCGATTTCATTATCCCGCAAAACTGCTCACCCCTTCAGCCAGGCATACAGCCTTTATTTTGGATCCTGGTTGGCTGTACTTACTAGGGATATCCCGTTGGCTTCCAAACGGAATAATGAAGTACTGAAGCTGACGGAAGAACAGGGGTTTTTACATTTTTTAATGCTCAGTAAAATTCAGAAAGGATGGCTAATGGCGGAGGAAGGTAATATAAAATCAGGCATAAAATTTTTGCGCCAGTCTTTGGACGATTATGGAAACGTCGGGATGAAGTTGGGGCGGCCGTATTTCTGTACCTTATTGGCCCAGGCATTTGAAAAAGACAAGGCTTATGAAAAAGCCATAGACGCCATAGAAGAAGGTATTTCTGCCTCCCATAAAACTAACAATCATTTTAATGATGCTGAATTGTACCGATATAAAGGAATTTTACTTTGGAAGGAGGGAGCAGGGAAAGATGAAGCTGAAAACTGTTTGCTTAAAGCTTTAAAAATAGCCCAACAACAACGGGCAAAAACTTTCGAGCTGAAGATTTTATATGATTTATGTAAGATATGGGAGGTTCAGGGAAAAGGTAGAGAGGCAAAATTTAAACTTCAAAATGTTTACGATTGGTTTTCAGAAGAACCTTTATTCCAGGATCTTGCCAGTGCAAAAACCATGTTGGACACCTTAGAAAGTCCAGAAAATTGTTGATAATTCTTCCTCCACACACCAATATTTTGAAAGAGCCAAAAACTCCTTGACAAATCTTCAGATAAAAATTCTCCTGGACAATTTCCTATTCAAAAAAAAGAGTAAAATTTCCAATAGTCAACTTTCAACTTAGACGATGTAGAACGTTTTAAGAACGCTTTCTTTTTTATTTTGCTACAGGTTTTAAATGCCATGGCTATGAAAAAATTTTCCTATCTCTCTCTCATTATGCTGATAAGCCTTCTGATACTGACCAGTAATTGTGTGGACGATTATATGGTTAAACAGAAAGAAGATGTCGACGTAGTTGCTTTATCATTATTATCGAATCATCCTACAGTGCTGGATCAAAACCTGGAGGTAAGGACCGTTGTAAACGGATTGGTAACGCCCACCACATTGGCATTCCTAGGTCCTGATGATATGTTGGTGCTGGAGAAAAATACCGGACAGGTGCAACGGATTGTGAAGGGTAACATCCAAAGCACCGTTCTTGATCTTGCCGTCAATTTTGCATCCGAAAGAGGGTTGCTGGGAATAACCCTTCATCCCGATTTTCCCGCCAACCCAGGTGTTTACCTCTTTTGGACAGAGAGTAACTCTGGTACAGATACGAACAATGTTTCAGAGACATCCTTACTCGGAAATCGTGTCGACCGTTATGTCTGGAATGAAGAGCCGTCGACGCTTACCTTTGATCACAACCTGATCAGATTGCGTGCAATTCAGACGGATGAGGGTCAACCAGAACGCGGTAACCACAACGGAGGAGTGTTGCAGTTCGGGCCAGACGGCAAACTCTATATTTTCGTTGGAGATGTAGGGAGGCGTGGCCAGCTTCAGAACCTCCCCTGCGGACCGACGGCTGACTGCCCGGGCCTGACTGTACCTGATGATCAATTCGGGGGACCGGAGCCGGATGATGCCCACCTTACCGGAGTTATCCTACGGCTCAATGATGATGGAAGCTCTCCGGCAGATAACCCCTTTTTTGAGGTAGGATCAGCTATGGGTGGAGAAGTAGGTAGGAATATTCAGAAGATTTTTTCCTACGGTCACCGAAACAGTTTTGGCATGGACTTCGACCCAGTTTCCGGAGACCTTTGGCTGCAGGAAAACGGCGATGATACCTTCAGTGAGGTGAACCGGGTATTGCCCGGGATGAACGGAGGCTGGGTACAAATAATGGGACCTGTTTCCCGTATAAACCAATATAAAGAAATTGAGACCAGCCCTATGTTTTTTGGGCTACAGCAGACCCGTTGGCCACCGACCAATATTGCCGACACAGAGGAAGACGCTCTGGAACGGTTGTTTATGTTACCTAATGCGCATTACGCAGACCCTGAATTCAGCTGGAAATACGAGGTTGCGCCCGCGGGGTTTGGATTCATCAATGGAACGGGACTTGGACCACAATATAACGGGAATTTGGTTTTGGGTGCGGCCAGGGAATTTCTGGAAGGTGGCTATCTTTTCCGGCTCCGGCTAACTGGAAATAGGAGAAAGATCGCAGTGGACGATCCCCGTTTGGAAGATCGTGTTGCTGACAATTTGGCGAAACATGATATCACCGAGAGCGAAAGCCTGTTGTTTGGTAAAAATTTCGGCATAGGTACGGATATCCAATCGGGTCCCAACGGGAATCTGTACGTCGTCTCCCTATCACACGGAGCAGTTTATGAAATCTTCAATAGTCGAAGAAAACCTAAATAAAAGGTTAGTGTCGATTTGGCTACAATGTAATTAAAAATCCTTTACATGTCCATGACTTCCATGCCACGTGGCTGGAAATGTGATCAACGATCTGTTTACCTAAGGCCCGGATCATTTGCTAAAAAGTCATTGTAAGGGATTACATCTCTCAACTAAAGTCCCCGTCGCGTCCGGATATATGATTGGAAAAATCCTGTTGAAATTATTTTTACCGGCATCGCGGTCACCCATTGTGAAGCGGCCAATGGTGTCATTATTTAATTGCGGGAACATTATGGTACGCTCACCTTCAAAGCAAAAGATGAATTCAAAGGTACATTATTCTATGCCGTGGGAGTGATCGGCATTGAAATTATGCCCAATCTCATGAGTTACTATTAAGGATTTTCCGAAAAGGGTAGGGGTAAAGCCATATTCACTTCCACTATCAGTGCCGAATCCGCCTCCTCCCCTGTGGACACGTCCTTCCCGGTCAGTGTAAGCATCAGCAAATTCTTAATCCGCCACCATAGCTATGGTATAAGTTCCTTCCAGGCTTGGCAGGTCCCCCTCTATCGTTCCCGTCTCATCCGACACCATAGGACATTCATCCAAAATGTAAACATCTTCAGGCAAGTAGCCGATATAATCACAAGCTAAATGGAACGTTGAGATTTAGTTGTAAGTTTTTATTTTGGATACCTAGTAAAAACAGGCCGTAATTAACTAATACCTTTCCGAAATAACCACTTGAAACCTAATCAGCAGAGGCAATTATTAAAACCTATATCTATTTCCAATAGCCACCTGAAGTTTTTTCTGATTTTCATGAAAATAACGGATAAAATCTTCAGGTAAGGTCAGGTGTGTATACACTTCATCATAATAATGTGCTGCTTTGCAAAATACAAGAGTTCTCATCTTATGCAACCGGAAATTTATAGGCGTTTCCTCGATTTCTAATTCGGTAACCTCCATATCCGCTTCTCTGTTGAGATAGCGGATCCAGATGTTCTTATACCCCAATTCTTCAAAATCATCACTATTCTTGATCCTATAGCCTTCAAAAAATTCTTCAAGGCTTTCATCCTCGGAAAATAAACAGAAAGAAAAATCCAGTTCTTCGAGGTTGAATC
>DATHWC010000139.1:0-5551 GCA_035460985.1 Lunatimonas sp. | reverse complement strand
GTTTAGCGAACCTTCTTGTATATATATTACGGAATCACCAACCAATCTTACTGATCCATAGGACTAATGGAGGTTAATGGATTAGAAAATCTTAAATTTGGATTAAAATTAACCTTAATACTATGGAAACATTACGCAGCTTTGAAACCATCAGTCAATATAACGAATTCAACAATAACGAGACCTTACATCCCCTGATCAGTGTGGTTGATCTTTCTAAGGCAGAACCAAGACTAGGTTCCCGGATGTATTTTGGTTTCTATTGTATTTTTCTGAAAGACGTCAAATGTGGGGATATGGTTTATGGTAAGCATACTTACGATTATCAGGAGGGGACTTTGGTATTTATGGCTCCGGGCCAGTTTGCCGGAGTAAGCAGTAATGGAGAATATTACCAGCCCAAAGGTCACGCACTCGTATTTCATAAAGACCTGCTGCATGGATCCTCGTTAGGAAAACATATGCATGAGTATTCCTATTTTGGCTATCAGTCCCACGAAGCTCTACACCTCTCCGAAAGGGAAAGAAATATCATCCTTGACACCTTGGGGAAAATCAAGTACGAACTGGAACATGCCATTGACAAGCATAGCAAAAAGCTGATATTATCCAATCTTGAGCTGTTTTTGAATTATTGTACCCGCTTTTATGACCGTCAGTTTATAACACGAGACACGGTTCATCAAGGTGTACTGGAAAAGTTTGAGGTTTCCCTAAATGAATATTTCCATTCCGAAAAGCCTCAGTTAGTCGGACTGCCTTCGGTGGCCTATTTTGCCGATCATTTTCATCTGTCTGCCAATTATTTTGGAGATCTGGTAAAGAAAGAAACCGGTAAATCCGCTCAGGAATATATCCAGCTGAAACTCATAGATGTGGCCAAAGAAAAAATCAGTGATGTCAATAAATCAATGAGTGAAATTGCCTATGAAATGGGATTTAAATATCCCCAGCATTTCTCAAGGTTTTTCAAGCAACATGCAGAACAGACTCCAAATGAATTCCGGAGTTCATTGAATTAAGGATGGGCAAAAGAAATAATTTATTTATAAAATGTAATTAACAGTTAGGGGATAAACATAATACAATGGAAAATATCAGGAATTATTTAATGACTATCTTAATGGTTGGGCTTATTTTTCTTAGCAATATATCCACCGCCCAGGAAAGGGACCGAGCCAATTTGGTCAAGAATAAAGAACTGGATTTTCGCTACGGGCAATTGTTCGAAAATATAGAAAACACGCAACAATATGGTATCATGGAATTGCTACGAATGGAGGAAGATTTTTCCCACTTCGTAAAATTAATAGAGGAAGCCGGATTTGAGGATTCTATACGGAGAATGGATGGAGTTACCCTATTGGCCCCTGTTGATTATGCCTTTGAAATGTATAGCGAAGAGCAAAAGTTGGAAAATCTAAGTATCCTGGAGATAACGATATTTATCAAATCCCATATTATACCAAAGAATCTTCCCTTCAGCGGATTCAAGGAAGGTCAAAAGATTGAATCCGCCTCAGGTGAGAAATGGCTGATTGACCAAGAGGAAATCCTACAGGATGATCGCCCTCCATATGTATTTATAGGTGATTCCAGAATCGTAAAACCTGATGTGAAGGCTTCTAATGGATTAATACATGTAATAGATGGATTGGCTGCTTCGGAGCGGAAATAGTTAATACCATTGGATCTTTGAGAAATCACCTTTTATCATCACCACAACCGTAAAAAGATTGGGGAAGTGAAGGTGATTTTATTCTCCATATAAAGCTATCGGATTATCCATTTCCCCTAGGAAAATTTCAGCCAATGGCAGGGGATAGGTACATCTTGTTAGGTGAAAAATAGTAAAGTAATTTTTCGCTCACCCAGCTTCAGAGACTTCTAAATCTTTTAAAATCTGAATTTTACTTTTTTTTTATAATATATTTTCCGATTACCCCAGAATTTTTATTTGAGCTCACATTTTTGGTAAAAATGACTCCATTTACTACTGATCGACCAACGCTGACTCTGGTTTTCGCACACCATGAAGTTTGAAGCTCTCGATTTCAGTTCGGATCGATTTCAACTCATCTGAAGTAAATGAAACATCTAAAGCCCCCAGATTTTCAGCCATATGTTGGGGGCTGATGGTTCCTGGAATGGGAACAATAAAAGGCTTTTGGGCCAATAGCCAGGCCAGTGAGAATTGTGCCATCGTAATGTCTTTCTTCTGTGACCAATCACGAACGATATTCAAAAATGGCATATTATTTTCAAGTCCCTCCGGTGAGAAAAACGGCAACTGTGAGCGGCGGTCCTCATCGGCAAATCTGCTGTATTCGTTAAACCTCCCTGTGAGAAATGACCTTGCCGATGGTCCCCAAGGAACGAAACCGATCCCGAGCTCTTCACAGGTATCTAGTATCTGATTTTCCACCACCCGTTCTGTCATTGAATATTCGGATTGCAAAGCTGCAACCGGCAAAGCTGCATGTGCTTCTCGTAAGGTATTTGGCGATACTTCCGAAAGGCCCCAATGTTTTACCTTGCCTGCATCAATTAAATCTTTGACAGCTCCGGCCACCTCTTCTATAGGAACATTAGGATCCAGTCTATGCAGATAATAGAGGTCAATAGCCTCTATGCGAAGCCGTTTCAACGAACCGTCCACCACTTTTTTGATGGATTCCGGGGTAGCTATACGACCAATTCTTTGGTTGTTCTGAATATCCCAGCCAAACTTGGTGGCGATGGTCACCTGGCCTTTAAATGGCTCCAATTCTTCACCTACCAGTGCTTCACTCGTATAAGGTCCATACACCTCTGCCGTGTCAAAAAATGTGACGCCTCTTTCTACCGCTTTACGGATATGGGCGATCATTTCCTGTTTTGGCGGAGCAGGATTATAAGTGCCTGCCACCATACTCATACAGCCCAACCCGATTCCCGATACTTCTAACGGACCGAGTCTGCGTGTTGCAATTGAGAATTTAGAATTGTTTTGTATCACTTGAGATGGATGAATTTAACTGCTCGCACCCATCAATACTGATGGAGCAATCGCCAATCCTGCCCCTGCCAATGTTGCACTTTTAAAAAAATCACGTCGGTTGAATTCTTTTTTCTGTTTCATTTTTTTGATCATTTATGATTATATATTTCCAACCTGATATTGTGATTGCTTTTAAATCAGCTGTCAAATACCTCGTGATTGCAGACGTTCACGATGCTTAAAGGCTTTTTCAATCACATTAAATCTAGCTTTTCGGGGATCCGGCCTGACTACAGGTTCACCTTCTAAGTCAATATCCAGGACCTTTTCTTCATGGGTATCGTAAAGGGGCCAAACCGGCAAACCTTCACCATTTGGATTGCCGGTTTTGGCAAAATTTGTCAAATAGGAGTTCATGATCCTCGCTAACTCTTTTTCTTCAGACGTTGGCTCGGCAGGAGCACCCCTTCGGTCATTCAGGGTATTGAATACAAAAGAGATTTCAGATCCATGACCGGCACCATACGGTGAACGCTCGCGCAAAGTAGGAGGGACGTATCCAAATTGAAACATGTAAGTTGGTACACTGGTAGCTACAAAAGCTCTTGCTGCCATCCTTGCCGGCTCACCCCACACCCAATCGGTGTTAAACTTAGTCAGTACCTCTGCGAATTTTTTATTGCCTTCAGGATCAAAGGCAGATCTTGCTTCCCCTTCAAGTTCACCAAAAAGAGAAAATAGTTCATCCTTGGAACTGGCAGTACTGACAAAAGCTCCACCAATTTCTGCACTGGAATTTCCGATAATGAGCGGGACACTTGCCTGTCTGCCGGCTTTATACGCGCTTTCTGCTGTTTCTATCACAAGTTTTCCATCTAAAATAGGCCCTGAATAGATCCGGGCACCGGTGCTGTCGTTTTCCTGTCCTCCATCCACTATATCTTCCATGCTAAGGGATCGGAGTTTAGCCAATCCATCGGCGTCTGTGATATCAATTTTATGTTTTCTCGCAAAGTTAATCCCTATTGTTTCTGCCGAAACAGCGTATAGTGGATCAGCATTTTCCTGACGTATCGGCCTTCCTGTCAATACACCGTCACGGCCACCACCAGAGTGACTGATAGCTTTATGAAAAAGTCCTTTTGCAGCAGGTATTGTTAAAAGAGAATGAACCGAGACCCCTCCTGAAGAAAAACCAAAGATGGTAACGTTATCAGGATCTCCCCCAAAGGAGGCAATGTTTTCCTGCACCCACTTCAGTGCGGCAATCTGGTCCATATAGGCATAGCTGCCTTTCGGTTCTTCCGGGTTTTCTTTGCTCAGTGCGGGGTGAGCAAAATGACCGAGTCGCCCAAGCCGGTAATTGACAGTCGCAAGGATGACACCTTGTTTGGCAAATGCATCACCTGCTGAGCCTGAGCCGGAGCCGCTACCTCCTGTGAAACCGCCTCCATGAATCCAGACCATCACCGGTAATTTTGAGTTCTCTTTAGCCGTAGCCGGTGCCCACACATTTAGGAAAAGGCAATCTTCTGAAATGGTTGCTGTCGAACCCGGCCAAGTTCGCTGCGGGCAATCAGCACAATACTTACTTGCATCACGGTCCCCTTCCCATGCCTGAACTGGCTGGGGTGGTCTCCATCTGAATTCACCCACTGGCGGTGCGGCAAATGGAATTCCTTTAAACCTGGAAACACCCTCTTCTGTGATGCCCCGCAGCTTTCCTGATTTGGTTTTTACCGTTGGAGATTGGCCATAGGAGGCATAAAATAGGAAAGTCAAAATGCTGAGAAAAATGATCTTGTTCATCTTAGGTTATGGTTAGCTTTGGATTATTGTTTTGGTATAAATGGCAGGGAACCCTCTTGCTGGTACAAAGCATGAGATTTTTTAGTAGGCAGATCTCTTAAAAGATCATTTATTGATCATATTGATGTTTTTCAGCCAACTTATGACTTCTCCTTTTACTTCGACCAGTTTTTCACCTTCCATAACATATAGAATCCCGTCCCTCTCTATACCTCCTGTGGTCGAATATCCTTCCAGAATGTTAGCGTTCGGACTCAATTCTTCTACTGATCTAAAATTGCTACCTGTCCCATATCCCGCATTGGTATTAAAAGGAACAATGGTTTTTCCACTCAAATCGTACTGATTCAGAAAACTCTTCATCGGTGGGGGAAGCTGCATCCCCCAGGTTGGGAAGCCCAAGTATATCACCTCGTACTGGTTAATATTCTCGATTTCAGTCTTGAGAGGAGGAAGAAAGCCCGTTTCATTTTCCCGCGCCACTTGATCGACTATGGCACGATAGTCTTCCGAATAAGGAGTCCTTAGCTCCAATGCCACCAAAGTTCCCCCAACCTTCTGCTGGATAATCTCCGCTACTGTCTTGGTGTTTTTGGTTCGTGATAAGTACACGATGAGGATCCGCTCTGAAGTCACGGTGCCAATCTCTGGGGATTCACTGGTTTGGCAGGAACTACTCAGGGATGACAAAAGGAAAGTACACAACATTAAATATTTTGTGGAAATTTGCATAGATTGAAATTATTGTCCGGGAGTCATCAG
>DATHWC010000138.1:0-5003 GCA_035460985.1 Lunatimonas sp. | reverse complement strand
ATATGCCTTCGATTGGGTTAAATCGAATAGATAACCCAGGCCTAAAGGGCCTGAACAACAATAACCGTGGGTGCCAACCCACGGCACCGGGTCAATCTCGAATCCTCAACCCCGAACGGGGTTGAACCTGACGTGCATACAATCACAGCCGGAACTATTCTGGAAACGTAGTCATCGCCTTGGTCCGATGGCAGAGTTGATCAAATTCTTGGAGTGGATAAGTGATCCGCGGGACTTGTTCAACCCACTTCGGGGTTGGTGGGAGGCCGGATGTGTCTGCTATCCCCGGGTTTCACCGCGGGGTTATTGTTGTTGAAGCCCTACAGGCTTCGGTATCGAAATGGATTAGAAAAGGATAGCCGTTCCAAATGATATATTAATCACTTTGACCAATGACAATCGTACACCAATCTTTCTTTCAGGTTTGGATAATTATATAGGAACCCAGGCCTAAAGGGCCTGAACAACAATAACCGTGGGTGCCAACCCACGGCAACGGGTCAATCTCGAATCCTCAACCCCGTATGGGGTTGAACATTGTCCGCTTGTCAAAAACCACTTTCTTTTGTCCCAACCAAGACAAAATAATGCTAACTTTACACATTAGTTACCAGTACACCAGAATTGATGGAAAGCGTATTTGATTATACCCGGATAACCGCCTATTTGCTTGCTATCGTAAAAAAGCAGGCTGATGCAAATGCTGTTGATTGGCTGCAAAGTCAAGCTGCAAAGATTGCCGGAAGTGAAAAAAGTTCTAGCTTGTTTCTCTCTTTTAGCCAGGCATCCCGCTTTTTCCCAAAAGACAAACTCACGCTTAGTGACAGTGATATAGCCGGAGCTAAAAGCCTGAGAAAAGATTGGCGACCGGAAACATGGAACCTGTTGGTGGCGGCAAGAGCCTATTTGGCCATGCATGTGCCAGCCGAACCTGTAGAAAGCTGGCGGACTCAACTTAGCCGCCTCTTTGAAACGGGGGATATTTATGAACAGGAAGCCTTATACGCCACCCTGTGCATTCTACCCCATCAAGAACTTCTTGCCTCCCGCGCCTCTGAAGGCCTTCGCTCCAATATGACTACAATATTTGATGCGGTAGCATTAAACAACCCCTTTCCGGCAGAGCAGCTAAATGAGATGGCTTGGAATCAATTGGTATTAAAAGCCATCTTTCTACAGCGTCCTATGTATCAGATTATCGGTATCGATGCCCGCAATAATAGGGGATTGGCAGAAACTCTTTTGGATGCCGTGCGGGAGCGATGGTCAGCCCACCGAAGTGTGATGCCCGAGCTGTGGCGATTTGTGTCACCTTTTATAGATGAAACAAATATCCATCTGATCAAAAAACTGTTCCAAAACGGCAGTGAACTGGAAATTCAAGCTGGCATGTTGGCCTGTGTTACATGTAAGCACCCCGAAGTGATGGATCTTGTACATAGTTACCCGGATATAAAGGGAAAAATTGAAGCAGGTGAAATAACATGGGAAACGGTGGGAAAACAATATGTTCCGTTTCAGTAATAACATAAGATAAATACCAATTAATTGAACCTGAAACCTGCTAATCTCGGTTGTTTTTGTAGTGATGCAAAAAATAGGTAGGTTAGCAAAAATAAAAAAGCGATGCAATACATAGATCCACACATACACATGATTTCCCGGACTACGGATGACTATGTGGCCATGAAGGCGGCAGGAATCGTTGCCGTCATTGAACCGGCATTTTGGCTGGGTCAGCCCAGGACGACTGTTGGCAGTTTTCAGGATTATTTCAGCAGCCTTGTAGGCTGGGAACGCTTCCGAGCCAAGCAGTTTGGCATTGTCCACTACTGCACCATAGGCCTCAATAGTAAGGAAGCCAATAATGTAGCATTGGCAGAAGAAGTAATGGAATTGCTTCCCCTTTATGCGGGCAAGGAAGGCGTGGTGGCGATTGGAGAGATCGGCTATGACGATCAGACGGAGGCAGAAGACCGCTTCTTTAGGCTTCAACTTGAGTTGGCAAAAGAAATCAATCTGCCGGTAATGATCCATACACCCCACCGGGACAAACGGAAGGGAACGCTTAGAAGTATGGACGTTTGCATGGAACATGGACTTGATCCCAGCATGGTGGTTATCGATCATAACAACGAAGAGACCGTAAAAGATGTGCTGGACCGTGGATTTTGGGCCGGATTTACCATTTATCCCCATTCCAAGATGGATAGTGAGCGGATGGCTGTCGTCGTGCAGCAATATGGCCCCGAGCGAATTATAGTAGACAGTTCTGCTGATTGGGGAGTAAGTGATCCGCTGTCTGTACCCAAGACGGCCAATATCATGCGCCAAAGGGGTATACCGGAGGATCACATTCACACCACCTGTTACCAAAACGCCCTAAGCATTTACGGAAAAAGTGGTCAGATCAAGGAGGAGCATTGGCTGCAGCGGGAAGCTATTAATCAGACAGAGCTATTGGAAGGCAACTCCGTATTGCGGGGTCAGACTCCATTGGTAGAAAGCAGTTCTGCCGAATCGGTGAAACGGTAATTCCTCTATGGAAAAACTCCTGGCACACCTGCGGCTTACCCGGCCTGCAAACATCGTCACCGCCATTTCAGATATTTGGGCCGGATTTGCCATAGCAGGTGCGACAGCCTTTCTATTGGCTGGACAAACGGAGGAATATCTGGCTCCATTCCTATGGCTGACCCTCGCCACGGTGGGCCTTTATGGTGGAGGCGTAGCATTTAACGATGTGTTTGATGCTGAATTGGATAAGGTAGAAAGGCCCGAACGGCCCATACCAAGTGGTCAAGTCCCCTTGGGAAGAGCTATTTTACTGGCATTGTCCTTGCTTTTGATGGGAATTATTGCCGGATTTAAGGTGTCTTATTGGAGTGGGGAATTGGCCGTTTTCGTAGCTGCGTTCGCTTTATTATATGATGCATGGGGAAAGCACCAAAAGATATTTGGCCCGATAAATATGGGGCTTTGCCGAAGCGGAAACCTGCTCC
Organism: Lunatimonas sp.; assembly: GCA_035460985.1. Classification (GTDB taxonomy): domain Bacteria; phylum Bacteroidota; class Bacteroidia; order Cytophagales; family Cyclobacteriaceae; genus Lunatibacter. The sequence goes on along the minus strand of DATHWC010000138.1, from coordinate 2,001 downwards.
TAGGTATGAGCGTCATTCCCGAATCTATTGGTGATTATTGGTATGTTGCCCTAATTCCACTAGCCTATATATCAGCTATCACCATGATAAGCCGAGGGGAGGTACACGGTCAAAATAAAATAGCCCTACAAGCAGGCTTTGGATTATATTTGCTTATTCTGGTTTCTATATTGATCATTTCCTTACGTGAAAATGGAATGGGTGTTTGGCAGGTAATCCCAATGATCGTCCTCTTTGGCTACATGATTCTGCCCCCTCTTTGGAAAGCCATGCAGCGGCAGGAACCTGCGTTAATAGGGAAATCGGTCAAAGCCGGCGTCATCGCACTAATCGTCATGAATGCGGCATTAGCGGCTGCTTTTGCCGGCATTTGGATCGGGTTGGCAATTCTACCGTTACTTCCCCTTTCGCTGTGGCTAGCCAAAAAATTTGCCGTAACTTAATCTATCCATATTGAGTTAATTTAAATAGTATATTAGATAACGATCACCCCTGCTATTCCGATCACCGGAAGCCAAAACCTATGAAAAAAGGGAACCATACCGTACTTAATCAGACATTCAGTGTACCCTTTAGGTATCCTGTCTATTTTGATGAAAATATTTTTGACAAGGAAAACACCCTTCTTGCGGATACCTTGAAGGGGGATAAGATCCCCAAAATCTACGTAGTCATCGATCAGGGTGTAAGTGACGCCCACCCTGACCTCTTGGACAAAATACATGCCTATGCATCCGCCTTTTCGGATCTGTTCGTATTGGCTACTGATCCACTTATCGTACCTGGCGGCGAGCAAAGTAAAAACGACCAGAAATCCTTCCAGAAGATTTTGGACGCTACCAGCGAATTTGGAATTGACCGCCATTCATTTATTATTGGAATAGGAGGTGGGGCTGTATTGGACATGGTAGGATTTGCTGCTGCTATAGCCCATAGAGGCATAAGGCATATCCGAATACCTACCACAGTGCTCTCCCAGAATGATTCTGGTGTAGGTGTAAAAAACGGAATCAATGCCTACGGGAAAAAAAATTACTTGGGAACATTCGTTCCTCCCTATGCGGTAATCAACGATTTCGCTTTCTTAAAAACCCTTGATGACAGGGATTGGCGTTCGGGTATATCAGAAGCGATTAAAGTAGGGCTGATAAAGGACGCTACATTTTTTACTTGGATTGCGTCAAACGCCAAGGCATTGGCCAATAGAGAGCAGGCACCAATGGAAACCTTAATTGTAAAATGTGCTGAGATGCATTTGGCGCATATTGGCGGTAAAGATCCTTTTGAAACGGGTTCATCCCGTCCCTTGGATTTTGGACACTGGGCAGCCCATAAACTTGAGCACCTCACGGGCTACCAAGTTCGGCATGGAGAGGCTGTGGCCATTGGGATCGCTCTGGATTCTACCTATTCCTATCTGAAGGGTATGATAAGCCAGGAGGATCTCCATCAAATCGTTTCCGTTATCGACACCTTGGGTTTTGAACTGTATGTGCCTGAGTTATCTGGGGAAATGCTTTTGAAAGGTCTGGAGGAATTTCGGGAGCACCTGGGAGGACAGCTTACCATTATGCTGTTGGAAGAATTAGGTAAGGGAGTAGAGGTACATGAGATGGACACAGAGTTAATTCTTCAAGCCGTAGAGAAACTGAAAATGTTCCAACTGAAACGTCAAGGGGCTTAATAAATTTAGAGTTATTATTTAAGAAGTTTTATTTACCCGAAATAAGCATGCAGATCAACGACCATCATCTGACCTACTGTTCAAATATTCATCCTGGAGAAAGCTGGAAAGAGACTTTTGAGAATTTGGAAAAATATATTCCGGAAATCAAAAACAACCTGAATACGAATGCGCCATTTGGCATCGGTCTAAGGCTTTCCAATGAGGCTTCCTTGGTCCTTCAGGATACGGAGAAATTGACGATTTTTAAAAAATGGTTGGATGATCAAAACTGCTATATTTTTACATTTAATGGCTTTCCGTATGGCAGTTTTCAC
>DATHWC010000137.1:0-21333 GCA_035460985.1 Lunatimonas sp. | reverse complement strand
ATGAATTCGAGGAGGGCTAATACAAATTGTATTTTTTTGCTAAATAGCATGAAATTTTTAAACCCCGTGAAGCAACATTTAAATTGTATGCAGATCCATAAAGCCAACAATGGTAACTTGACTCCGTTTCTTTGATTCGTTTCCGCCATAAACCAGGAAATTGGAGACATCGGGTTTGAATCCTTTAAATTGGTATAGTGATTTGAAAAAATCGGTATGTATTGTTTTTCCTGATTTTACCTCTATTCCAATTAGCTGTTGACCTCTTTCTATGAGGATGTCGATTTCATTTCCAGATACATCTCTCCAAAAAATTTTTACCCGTTATTTCTCTTTGTATTGGCATTGTCTATGTAAGTTTAGGAATTGAATTCCTAATTAGCAAATAACTATTGGTTAATAGTTCGGTTGTTGTCCGTTGATATTATCGCACTCTTGCAGGCTAAAAAATGGGTAAGTTGGGAGAAGGACTATGAGAAACTGCTTTATAAAAGCTTGCGCTTCAAATTCGGCGAAATTGTAATGCGGGCTAAAGTTCAGCTTAAAAGACCGCAAAAAGAAGGATAGGTCTGTTATTCTGATTTTTTGTAATAAATGATTTATATTAATCAGTCAATAGGACGTAACCCAAAATTTCCTGAAAATTATCAACCTCTTATTTTCATTGCATTTTTTTTTATCTTTATCCTGCACCAGTAAGGAAGATCCTCAACTATTTTCGCTGACTGTAAACAATGCCTCCGGTGCGGGTACTTTTTCCGCCGGCGAGGTGGTAAATATTCAGGCGAATGCACCTGCTTAAAACCAACTATTTCAGCAATGGACTGGCGATATAGAAACATTGGAGAACTCCTCAAATGCTAGTACCAACCTAACTATGCCCTCTAAAAATGCAGTCGTAAGTGCCACATAAAATACATTTAATCCGCAAAAAATAGTGAGTGTTTCTGTATACTTTTTAATGGAGTTTCAAACTATGGAAGACTTTGGTTTTTTGGAGCCAGAGACGTTTGGTGGGGCAATCCCAACACAGGACATTTTTATAGCGATGAATGGCTTGAAATGGTGATTGGAAATTTGGGTTTGTCCATGTGGCGCAATGACGAAGGTACGGTGTTGGGTTTTCACCATGCAGATCACGACACTAAAACATATGTACTTATAAATACCAAAATAGAAGAGGTTGCAGTCAGATTGAATTTCGAAGAAGATCTGGTAGAGGATTATGAAATGTATGTGTCTTCAGTCAATTTAGATTGTGCATCACAGGGAGCAATTGCATCTGATAGGCTTTATCTTCTCCCAGCGAGATCAATTGTAACTTTGCTCCCTGGAGGTAGCCAACTAGTGAGAGATTAATATTATGATATGAAAAAAGACAGAACAGAAACCTTGGATTTGGTCCAAAACACCCTGATATTGTAAGAGAACTTTCTGATTTATGGCATCAATGGGCAAAAAGAACCAACGCTATCCCTAAAAAATAACTTTCTTTCGATATGATGAGAAAATGGACAATTGATATAAATCGATATTTGATTTTATGCATCGGGTTATTCACCCTGTGTTTTTTTTCGTCAGCCTCAAATTCTGAAAAAGAAAATGATCGGCTGTTGGAAATAGTGAAGGCTTATGCAGATGCTATGATAGAAAAAGGACGAGACACTTATGGCGATGAGCATTCCCCGCTCTTTGCAGCAGCACTTGACAGATCAAATATGAAGCTTGGTTCAGCGGAAAGTTTCGGCAAAATTCCGGGGGTACGTGAGAATGACAGATCTCTGGGAGGGGCAAATCCACAAGAAGACCAATCTCTTTATGCTATCCTGTATCAATTGACTAGCGTGACTGGTGATGAGAAATATGCCAGGGAGGCTGACAATGCATTGAAATACTTCTTTGATAATTGCCAAAGTCCGGAAACCGGATTAATGGCTTGGGGCGAGCACCTTTATTGGGATTTTCGCAATGAATCGTATGGGGGAACAGACATGCATGAAATTAATGGCGAATGGACATTCTGGGATCAATGTTATAGATTGGCTCCTGAAGCCAGTTGGCATTATGCTATGGGTTTATGGGACAATCAAATCGACAGCAAGGAAACAGGTGATTTTTCGAGGCATGCCCGATGGTTATCCCGTGAAACTTATCGGGGGTTTGAATTTCCCCGATATGCCGGGCAAATGATTTTAACATGGACAGATGCCTATGTTCGAAAGGAGAACAAGCACAAAAAGAGAAGAGGTGAGTTGATTAACGCGATTTCCACAATAGTGGGTCGTATGGAAGGTAATATGAAAATGTCTGAATCCGGGTACCTGATAGCTGGAAGAGCAGAACAAGGTGATCACATTAACGTCGTATGGTTGAGCAGTAATCTTGAGATGGCGAGATGTCTATGGGATGCGGCACATCTTATCAAAGAGGTTGATGAGAGGCTGGCTGTTAGAATGGAGAATTTGGCAATGAAACAAGATTTGGATTTCCATAGAACAAAGCATCATATTTTTGAAGGGGGTGGTTTTGCTGTTACATTACATGCAAAAACCGGTGAACCACGGCATCGTGAAATGAATAATCCTTATACAGCAGTTTGGGCAACAGGTTACGGTTATTCCACTCATTCTAATTTGGCCAATTTATTGTTTTCCAGATACCAGCAACTCAAAAACAGCCATCCCCAACTTGCGGATAAATACAAAAAGCTAATTATTTCCTCCGCCGACCAATACCTTTCAGCATCTCCCGAAAAGGATGACTTGCAAAAACCTGATGCATTTGCAAATGTTGTAGAACTCATGATCAACTCATATTCATTAACAGGTGAAGATAAGTTTCTTAGACGTGCGGAATACTTTGCTTGGATAGGAATCGATCTATTTCTTACAGATGGTAATCCACTGCCAATGGCAACCAATCAACATGACCATTATGAGGCCATAACAGGTGGTCCTAATTTTATGGAAGCTCTACTGCAATTATATCAACAATATTGATTATGGCATTGAAAAGGAAACCATTAAAGTGTGGCACGATGCATGGAGACGGCATTTCAAGGAAAAGGAAAAATAGCGGGATTTAATATTTCATTTTATATAAATTGTGAAAGTTTTATTATATTTTACTTCATGAAGCCAATTTTAAAATTTTCAATGCTAACAGCATCCATTACACTAATTATATTAAGTTTATTTTGGAACGATGTATTAGGCCAGGCAAAACTTCAAAAAGATGTTATCATTTATGGTGCAACTGCCAGCGGAGTCACAGCCGCTGTAGCCGCTGCTAAAGAAGGGGTTTCGGTATTGTTGATAGTGCCAGGGAAAAATATTGGAGGGATGGTCACGGGAGGGCTTTCACATACTGATTATGGGGATAGAACTGTGATTGGGGGTTTGACCACGGAATTTTATAAAAAAGTTGCCGACTTTTACGATACGCATGTTTTTTACTGGAGAGGACCGGAACCTCATGTTGGGGAGAAAATTTTTAAAGATTGGTTGGAAGAATTTGGTGTTGAGGTGATATATGAAAAGAGAGTTGTTAATGTCGAAAAGAAAAACAACAAGATATCGACTATTACCCTTACGAATGATTTTCAAGTGTCTGGTTCCGTATTTATTGATGCCACTTATGAAGGAGATTTGATGGCGAAAGCAGGCATTGCCTATGCCGTGGGACGGGAAGGGGTAAGTGATTTTAATGAATCCTGGGCGGGGAGACAACCCGTCACTTTTACAAGTCATCAAATTGACACAAGAATATATCCTATGGTAGATCCGAAGGGAGGCAAGATTTTACCCCTGATTCATCAAAGACCCATGGTGCCCATTGGTGAAGGAGATGATGGTGTTCAGTCTTATTGCTTCAGGTTGATAGCTACGGATAAACCTGAAAACATGATTCCATGGCCCAAACCAGAAAATTATAGCCCTGAGGTTTACGAGTTGGCAAGGAGATATTATAAAGAAAAGCCAAATGCCGGTCCCCTGATTACTTTTTGGCCCACCTTGCCGAATGGAAAATCGGATATTAATTCCTCTGTAGGAATTTCCACCAACCTTTTGGATGGATCAAGTTGGATCTATCCAGATGCTGATTATGACAAAAAAGACAGTATTTGGCAGTGGCACAAGGATTATACACTTGGCCTGGCTTGGTTTCTTTCCCATGATCCCGGAGTGCCGTCCCATGTGAGGGAAGAAATGAAAAAATTCGGACTCTGTAAGGATGAATATGTTGATAATGACCACTTCCCACATCAGTTATATATTAGAGTTGGGAGGAGGATGATGGGGGAATATGTGATGACTCAGCATGATCTCATGAAAGACACCGTTAAGTATGATGCCATAGGGATGGGTTCTTACAATATTGATGTGCGGGAAATGCAAAGAAGCTTCATAGAGATCAGCAGATTCCCTGATATAAAATTGGAAACCTATAATGAGGGCTACTTGTCCATCCCGGTTGCACAATATGAAATCCCCTACAGGGCTATGGTTCCAAAATTTGAGCAATGTCAAAACCTAATTGTTCCTGTTTGCATTTCTGCCAGTGCTATTGCAATCGCATCTATTAGGATGGAACCCCAATATATGATTATGGGAGAATCGGCAGGAGTAGCGGCATCCATGGCGTTAAAATCGAATAGGGCCGTTCAACAAATCGATGTCTATGGTTTACAACAGAAACTGAAGAATAACAACCAAGTACTCTCATTAAAGGAAAATCCATACGGTATTTGGAATTCGGAAAATGAGATTGTGATCGACAATAATATGAAAGGATATACTTTTTTTACCGGAGACTGGTATGAGGAAGAAACTGTGCACACAGGTCGATATGAGATGAATTTCCGATTTAGCCCTAAAGGAAAAAGTGGAGAATTTATTTATCAACCTTACTTCTTTAAATCAGGCCGGTACAAGGTATTTGCTTGGTATCCATCCTCTAGTGGATATGAGGAATATGTTGACTTTACCATCCACCATGCAAGCGGCGACCAAAATTTGATTATCAATCAACAAAGCAATGGTGGACGATGGATAGCACTCGGAACCTTTCAATTTGAAGAAGGATATCGAAGGGCCTTAACCATTCATGGTGAGGAGGACAAATACGTTATTGCCGATGCGGTGAAGTTTGAGTTTGTAGATGAATGATGTTTTTATCTGTTTTTCCACGTTTAAGACAGGAAAAATTCAGATTGCCATTGAATTTGGATATCAACTTGTCCGCCTAATCCCCTTCCACCACGAATTCACCAAATTCCGCCACCTTTTTCAACACACTTCCCGTAGTTTGATACCAGATGGGGCGAATTGGAAAGCCTGCCCTCTTGACCGCCCTTGCTACCCAAACATTGGAATTGTTTGGAAAATAATAGGATGAGCTTCCCTTATAAAAATTGCTGCCTTGATAAAACCCTTCCGCGACAGGTATGATTTTTTGGTTTTCATCCAGCTTGAATTCGCCTACCAAAAAAAGACACAGCTGGTAAAGTTGATCATCATTCAGCTCAATTTTTACTACATCCGTATTATAATAAAAATCTTCTAAATTTCGATGAATGGGATTTATATGCAATGCGGAAGCAGTAGGCCAAAACACAGCCTTAAAAGCATACCAAAGGTTAAATCCCGGATGCGTGAAGAAATCTTCATCTCCCCATCCTATTTCTAGATAAGGTGCTTTTGAATAATTATGGCCTTCTTGCCACAGGCTATCAGGCAAAGCGTAACCAGGTATTACGATCCCGGTATGCCAGCTGATACTGCTGACATAGATGACATGAAGTTCTTTTGTTTCCTCCTGAAAGCGGTCAGGAGGACCCAAAAGAAGCAAAATCCAATAGAAACTCAACAAGGTTGTCATAATACGTTTGGCTTAATCAAGAATTGAGTCTTGAGATGGTGGTGGCTTGAAAGCTTTTATCAACACTATAATTATCCCTATTACTTTTAAATTAGGTTTCATAAGTAATTTTAACCTGTTAATTTACTCGTAAATTAATCTAAAACATAACATCCGCTCACCAAGCCTCTTAGTCAATAGTTGTGAGGAATGAATTGCAAAAAATTATGAAAAAAAGAAATTTCGTCCTCGGGCTATTATGTCTTTACACTATTTCGGTTTCCTACAGTTTTTCACAACAAACATTCAAAGACTGTAGCGCCTATCTTCGAAATGATACTTTGGTTATACAAAACTCCAAAATTAAGTACACCATGCTTTGGAATAAGGGGAATTTTGTACCTCACGCTATAGCAGATGGTAACGGCAATCATCCGGTGACTTTCGTTGGTAATGAGCCTGCATTCGACTTGGTGAATGCTTCTTTCAGGGAAAATAGGGATATTCAAATCAATTTTATGAAACAAAGTATACCGCAAATGACCCTTTTGCACCATCGCAATACGACTTTGAATATGTGTTTGCTACTTCTATGGCAGGACAACCTTTGGCTTGGTTTGAAGCTACTGGACTTCCAGAGGAGGCATTGGAAATCGGGAAAACGATCAAAAAGTATCGGGATTATCAGGAAGAATTTCATTCAGGTTTTATATTTCCGATTGGGGAAGAACCTTCTGGACGGTCTTGGACTGGGTTTCATTCGGTAAATACTGACAGGCAGGAAGGGTATGTATTAATTTATCGTGAACTGAATGAACGAGAGGTATCAAAACTTACCCTTTCTTGGCTTCAAGAGGGTTCTTACACATTTACACGTACACGAATTTTGGGAGATGGTACCGAGTTTACCGCAGAGGTAGGTCCAAGTCATGAAGTGGAGTTTTCCCTTCCGAGTCCAAATTCTTTCCAACTGCTGAAATATAAAATGATTCAACCATAAATCATAATCTAATCAATTAGCAGTAGGCAATTGAACTGGTTCTGGTACAATCCCCGTTCTGGAGAGGTTCACAGCCATGGGAAAATAAAAAATCGATGTCAAGAACTGCGTTTTGACCCGCCCTCGACTGGTGAATTGTTTTCTGGGCATGATTGGGTGTAGGTGCTGGACGATGCGAAGTATGGTTATTCTTTTTAAGCTAAGGCATAGAAATAGCATGATTAAACGAAAACCAATTTGGTTTGACTCTTTTTTGCTCCCGAAAATATGTGTATATTTACTTTCAATAAAATGTATACGGTATCCATATTTTGAGTAATACTTTATTTTATATTTCCTAAAAAATCTCAATATTGCAAAGTTTTTCATCAAAGGAACTTACGGCAGAAATTTAATGAATAAATTATATTTTATGAGAGTCATAGCTTTATCATGTTTTGGTTGGTTGTTCATTTCTTTTAATATCCTTACCGATGGTGTTGAGGAAGGAGCAGATATTTCGATTTGTTCAAGTCTAAACAACATATCCTCCGAAATTGTGGAAAACCTTACCGTGTATGCTGACACATCGGTGATAGAGATTCTTTCAACAGGGGTTCAATTGAGCTATTCGGTTACGGAGATTCATGCTAAAGCTGGTTCTAATTTACGAATCCGATACATCAATGAAAGCGATATGAGTCACAATATTGTAGTGGTAACGGAGGAGGAAGATATCCGTCCGGTGGGGATTGCCGCGCTTCAGGCTATAGCGAATGACTGGATTCCGGAGAAAGAAATGCACCGCATTATTGCCCACAGTGACATAGCCAATGCAGGGGATACCGTGGAGTTCTCATTTGAAGTGCCGGCACCGGGAACCTATCCATACATCTGTACCTACTCCGCTCACTGGACCCAAATGCAGGGCAGGTTAATCTCAACGGAATAGAACTATTATAATCCAGTTTCTTAATATGAACTATGGGCAATCATATTTAAGAAAACGCTTCAAGTAAATTGACTTTACCAATTTTGATTAAAGCAATATTCCCACAGATCTATGACAAACTCATTTAAGCAATTTTTACCCAGGTCATTAATTACTTTGGCAGTTATCATATGCACAAATATACCGCTGCACGCCCAGTTTCAACCTTCGGATAACATGAATCCCATGGATCATGGGCCATTTGTTACATCTACGATTACTTATGATCCCCTTACAACGAGCAGCATATTTGTAAATAAAGGAATTGCCGTCAAGGTAGGAAAAGATTCCCAGGCAGTAATGACGTTTGATACGGACCTATTACGTGTTGCAAGTGCTTGGACAGGGGGATTTCTTCATTGGTATTTGGAAAGGGATGGGCTTGAGAACTGGCCCAGCCCCGATGGATTTATCCACTTCGAGACAAGCAAGACTCCCGGTTGGTCACTTGATGGGAAGTTTAAGGATCCAAGATCTTGGCCCTATGGGCCAATTCCTAAAAATCAGGGCCACTATAAGGGATTATATGTCAACGGCGATAATGTCCTTTTTTCCTATTCAATAGGTAATACTGAAATCCTTGAATTGCCTGGTTTTGAACAAATTGATGACCATCCTGTATTTTCCCGGACGTTTAATTTGAGTCCCACGAAAGAAACATTGTCCTTGCGGGTACTGCAAGTACCGGAAAATGCTGAAATTGAGGTAGGTGAAATTTCTAATTCAAAGGAGTATATTACAATTAAGGTAGAGAACAATACCCGAACAGTAGGACTGCAGGGAGTTTTGGATGCCAAATGGAGAATACAAAACCGTCATCTGATCCTTGACCTTCCCGAACTAAACCAAGCTGGCCATTTTAAGCTTTCAATCGGGCCGATCATTGGCGACAAAGGATCGAATTATATGGCTTCGTACATGGAACAAGTTAATGAGGTCCCAGATTTGTCCGAATTTAAAAAAGCTGGACCGGTTCTATGGGAGACACTCCAAACCAAAGCCGTGATGGGTGATCAAGAAGGTGCGTTTGCTGTAGATGAACTTACCCTTCCGGCGGAGAACCCATGGAATTCTTTCATTCGATTGATGGATGTGGACTTCTTCTCCGATGGACGTGCGGTAGTAGCTTCTCTAAGTGGAGATGTATGGCTGGTTGATGGCATTAAGGAAGAGGTGGGTACACTGAAGTGGCACCGCTTCGCTACTGGTTTGTTTCAGCCCAGCGGGGTTAAGGTAGTAGACGATCAAGTGTATGTTATAGGCCGGGACCAAATTACTAGGCTTCATGATTTTAACAAGGATGGTTTTGCGGATTATTATGAGAATTTCAATAATGAGCTTATGGCTTCAACGAATTTTCACGCCTTTACCTTAAACTTGGAAAGGGACTCGGAGGGAAATTTTTACTTTGCCAAGTCGACTCCGTGGCCCCCTTATATCAGTGGACAAGGGCCCGCTAAAAACGCAGAAATCACGCCCCACCACGGTGTGCTTTTTAAATTGTCGCCGGATGGTGAGAACCTTGAAATCATTGCCAGTGGCCTTAGAAATCCCAATGGGATGGACATGAACGCTGACGGTGAAATTATTTACGCTGACAACGAAGGGAACTGGGTACCCACAAGTAAAGTGCATAGAATTAAAAAAGGAGGATTCCACGGATTTATACCGGCGTCGCACCAAAAAGAAAATCCAGATTCCTTTGAACTGCCCATTGTATGGACACCGCATTATATGGACAATTCCCCAGCCAAACCTATGTTTATTACAAGCGAAAAATGGCCTAAAGAACTCCAAGACAATCTATTGCTAGCCTCCTACGGTCGGGCGAATCTTTCCCTGATATTAAAGGAGGAAGTAGACGGCGTATGGCAGGGAGCTCATATTAATTTACCCCTAATGTTTAAGTCGGGTTTAGAACGTGGCCGGTTTCACAGGGATGGACATCTATATGTCGCTGGGATGACGAGCTGGCAATCCATAGGTGAAGATTGGGGGTCTTTTCATCGGGTAAGGTATACCGGGCAACCCTTGGATATACCGATAGCTGTAAATACCAAAGCGGGGGGAATTGAACTGCGCTTTAGCCAAAAACTGGATCCAGAGGTGGCGACAAATATTGAGAACTTCCAACTACAAAAATGGACGTATCCATGGACGAGTCAATATGGCACTCGCGGAAAGGTTTATTCTGTGGACAATCCAGGAGAAACAAAACCTGATCCGGTAAACGTTGAATCCATTCGCCTTTCCGAGGACGGGAAATCTGTTTTTCTGGAAATTCCTGGCCTAAAACCAGGTGCAGTAGCCACCTCAATTGGGAAACTTGAGGGGTTGCCCGATATGATTGAAACCTCATTGGGTTTGGTGATGTCAATAAGTTACCAGATTTCTACAGCGGGGGGTACGGAATTAAGTCAAATGGTTCATAAAACCATACATAGAGTTCCTACTGAGGAATTTCCTAAATAGAATATGATAGTATTCATTTATAAGCTATCCTATGTCACCATGGTTACTAGTCTTAACAGGTTGAACTTCGGTATGCTACCTGGGGATAACAAGGAAGACTGGTTTATGCTCGTGAGGAAAAGGTAGGTTGCTTAGCGTACTATATTATAAATAATAGTAATTCAATATTAGGTTAATCAAGCCTGTATTGAAATCTTAAATAGCTAAATTAAAAATCATGAAAAATAAACAACTATGGATGCTGACTTTATGTCTAGTCCTAACTTCCACAATGCTCTTTGCGCAATCCCAAAAAACCGGAAACACTGTTGTTGAAATTAAAGGGGAACAGTTTTATGTCAATGGAAAACCTACCTATGAAGGCAGGATATGGAAGGGAAACAAAATCGAAGGCCTACTTATTAACTCCAGAATGGTGCAGGGAATCTTTGATGACCTTAATTCGGAGACAAGAGAGTTATTTAAGTATCCTGACACCAACACTTGGGATCCCGACCGAAACACAAATGAGTTTGTTGAGGCCATGGATGAATGGAAAAAATATGGAATGAATTCGTTCACCATCAACCTTCAGGGCGGCAGCCCTACGGGATACGGAAATAAAGCATGGGTAAATTCCGCCTTTCATCCAAATGGGGAGTTGAGACCAGAGTTTATGAATCGATTGCAACGGATTCTAGATAAAGCAGACGACTTGAAAATGGTTGTAATGCTCGGGATTTTCTATTTTGGTCAAGATCAATACCTTGATGATGAGCAAGCAGTAATTAATGCGGTAAAAAATTCCGTGAACTGGGTGTTGGAAAAAGGATATAGAAATGTGTTGATTGAAGTGAATAACGAATGTGATGTCAATGCCTATGATCATGAGATACTGAAACCGGCTAGAGTCCACGAACTCATTGATCTGGTCAAAACCATAAAACAAAATGGAAATAGATTATTGGTCAGCACCAGCTATAAAGGAAATACTCCTCCTAAGCCAAATGTAGTAAAGTCATCTGATTTTATTCTTATTCATGGCAATGGGGTGAAAACGACCGAGATGATGGAGAAGTTAATTCAAGATACCCGCAATGTGGAAGGTTACCGTCCCATGCCGGTAGTGATCAATGAAGACGATCATTATGATTTTGATAAGGAGCGGAACAACTTTACCGTGGCTATAGAAAACTATGTTTCTTGGGGACTATTTGACTACAGAAGAGATGGCGAGCCTTTTGAAGAAGGATTTCAAAGTGTTCCCGTGGATTGGGGAATCAATTCAGAGCGGAAACAAGGCTTTTTTGACCTAGTCAAAGAAATTACCGGCGGGAAATATTAAATCTCCGATTAAGACCAATCACAAAACATCATCTATATAGAAATGGTATTTAAAATTTATAATTTTTTATATCCCAATAAGAAAAATAACTAAAAAGAATATCCAAAAAACAATAAATATATGAAGACGTATCGATTAGCAATAGTCCCCGGCGATGGTATTGGCAATGAAATCATCCCTGCAGCCCTTAATGTGTTGGAGGCAGCAGCCAAAAAATTTGATTTTAATCTCGATTATACTTTTTTTGACTGGGGAGCGGGCAGATATGTCAAGGAAGGAGCGTTTATGCCGGAAGATGGCTTGGAGACTTTGAAATCTTTTGATGCGGTATTCTTTGGTGCCGTTGGCTTGACGGAGGTAGATGATACCCTACCAGCCAAATTATATACCTTTAAAGTACGGACTGCCTTTCAGCAATATGTCAACTACAGACCCGTAAGGTTATTTAAAGGATTGGAAAGTCCTTTGCGTAACAAAACAGCCAAAGAAATAGATTTTGTAGTCATTAGGGAGAACAATGAAGGGGAATTTGTACAGTCCGGCGCATTTTTCAGACCGGAAAGTCCGGAGGGCCTGGCTACGGATACCAGCATTTTCACCCGCAAAGGTATTGAACGGGTCGCTCATTTTGCTTTTCAACTGGCACAAAAAAGGAGGAAAAAAGTCACCAACGTAACAAAATCAAACACCTTGATTCATAGTTTGAAATACTGGGATTCGGTTATTTCAGAGGTCTCTCAACAGTACCCCGATGTCAAACTGGAGAAAATGTATATAGACAACGCCAGTGCCAATTTTATCCTGCATCCGGAGTATTTTGACGTAATACTGACAACCAATCTCTTTGGGGATATATTAAGTGATCTTGGTGGGGGTATTATGGGTAGTTTGGGCCTGGGCGGAAGTGGCAATATCAATCCCGAAAGGGAATTCCCTTCGATGTTTGAACCAATTCACGGCTCTGCACCTGACATTGCCGGAAAAGGAATCGCCAATCCGGTAGGTACGATTTGGTCGGGGGCCCTTTTGTTGGAACATCTTGGCGAAACCGACGCGGCTAATCACATCATAAATGCTATAGAGCATGTTTTCGAAAAAGGCATAAAAACCAAAGACCTTGGCGGTACCGCATCTACCGGTGAATTTGTGGAAAATGTAATCTCTGTATTAAACCAGTAGAAAAATGGAATGGATTGATCTCACGCAAACCATTCATCCGGAAATGCTCGGTGTGCAACTTCGGGAGGCCAAAAATCTGGAAAAAGACGGATGGAATGCTACTACCATTGAAATGTATAGCCACTCGGGTACGCATATGGATGCCCCAGTTCACTTTGGCGTTGACGGGCCAACTATAGATCAGATCCCGTTGGATAATTTGATGGGCTATGCACGAATACTTGACTTGACAGGAATACGGCCTTCAGCTCTGATCGAAGTAAACGATTTGGGTGCGTTGAGGGAAGAGCTTAAATCCGGCGATAGCCTGATTATTCATACCGGATGGAGTCAATACGCCAGCACTTCCAAGGAGAAATACAGAAACGAATTGCCAAGAATAAGTGAGGGACTTGCCAAATGGTTAGTAGAGAGAGGTATTAAAATGTTGGTCGTTGAACCCCCTTCCGTAGCGGATGTAAATGATTTGAAAGAGGTTACGCTGATTCACCGGATATTATTTTCCGGTAAGATTATCATCGTAGAAGGTATCTGTAACTTGGAGGAAATAAAAACAGATGAAGTCGAACTATTGGTCTTGCCTTTAAAAGTAGGTGGGGGGGATGGCGCTCCTGCCAGGGTAATTGTAAAACCGCTGAATTTAAAATCAATAAATGATGGATAATTACGACCCACTTGAAAGGCCGTTCGAAGGAAAAATTGGCACTTTGTTTTCTGGGCAGCAGATGTCCTTGGTCATTGTGGATGATGATCCTACCGGCACACAGACTGCCCATGATGTACCCGTTTTGGGCGATTGGTCGGAGGATGCATTTATTCATGAATTCGACCTAAAAACCCCATTGTTTTTTGTGCTGGCAAACACCCGAAGCCTTCCCAAGGAGGCGGCCACATCCCGGGCTAACGAGATAGGTCAGAACTTACGTAAGGCATCAATGATAACCGGCCGGAAATTCATGATTGTCAGCAGGAGTGATTCAACCCTGAGAGGATATTTCCCCTCAGAAGTAATTGCTTTAAGTCAGTCAGCAGGCATGGGGAACATGCCGGTTCTTTTAACTCCGGCATTTTTTGAAGGAGGAAGGATAACCGAAAACAACGTGCATTATATTTTGGAAGGCGAAACGAAAATCCCGGTTTCTGAGACAGTTTTCGCCCAAGATAAAAGCTTTGGATATGTCAACTCGGATTTGACAAAGTGGATTGAAGAAAAGTCCGGGGGTAGCATTAAACAACAAGATGTGAAAAGCCTTTCCCTTGCGGACATTCATGCTGGAGTTGAAGTAATATCAGAAAGGCTAAATGCATTGCAGCCCAATGATATCATGGTCATCAACAGCAAATCCTATCGGGATCTGGAAATGACCTGTCTGGCAATTCATGCATTGATTAAAGAAGGAAAAGGGTTTAATTTTAGAACTGCTGCTTCCTTCGTTTCCGCATTCGCTGGTATAGCGGCAAAGCCGTGGAAGCCAATCAATAACTCTGGAGCAAAGGTAGGAGGATTGACTATCGTCGGATCCTACGTCAAAAAATCAACTTCCCAACTGGAATACCTGTTGAAAAAAGAAAGTATTTCATCATTTTCCATTTCTGTTGAAACAATTGTAAATGAAACAGATGCAAGATTGATTTACCTTCAAAACCTGATGGAAAATATTGTAAATGAACTAGAAAAGGGTATAGATGTGGTGGTGTATACTTCTCGGGAACTGATATCGGGAGCCAGTGCGGAAGAGAGTCTTGCTATAGGGGAACAGGTAACTGATTTTTTGGTCAAACTGGTTGATAATATCAACTTCCAACCAGCCTATATAATTGCCAAAGGAGGGATTACATCCAACGACATTGCCGTAAAAGGTTTGGGTATGAAAAGAGCCATCGTATTGGGGCAGATAATCCCCGGCGTGCCTGTCTGGCAACTGGGTGAAGAGACCAGATTCCCTGATATGCCATATGTTGTTTTTCCGGGAAATGTAGGAGATGAGAAAAGTTTGGCCTTGGTTTATGATTTGTTTACAGAAAATCAGAAGGGCGCATGAAATCGAGCATGACGTATCCGTCACACACTGGGATGATTATTATTGCGAGATTCCATCTGACCATTGAAAAATCAATAATAAACAGATGAAAAAACTAAAAGGGGTAATTGTAGGCGCCGGATATTTTAGCCAGTTTCATGGAGACGCCTGGTCGCGTATGCCTGATGTGGAAATATTGGCTATATGTGACAAGGATGTTCAAAAAGCAAAATTATACGCCAAACACTATGGTATTCCCAATGTATATGGGGATCTAAACGTGATGTTTGCCGCCCATCAGCCTGACTTCGTTGATATTGTTACTCCGCCGGTCACACACAAGCCCATCATCAAGTCCGCGATAGCAAAGGGCATTCATATCATCTGTCAAAAGCCACTGGCTGATACCTTTAAAGAGGCAAAGGAAATCAGGGAACTGGTTAAAAAAGCGGGCATCCGATTTATGGTGCATGAAAACTGGAGGTTTCAACCTTGGTATCGGGAAATTAAATCGGTTATTCAGGCGGGTACGATTGGGAAAAAAATATTTCAGTATACCTTTAAAATGCGTCTTGGGGATGGTTGGGGAGAGGATGCCTATTTGGATAGGCAACCCTATTTCAGAAATATGCCCCGCCTATTGATACATGAGACGGGAGTCCACTTTGTTGATACTTTCAGGTATTTGGAAGGAGAAATTTCAGAGGTCTACGCCCACCTAAAAACCCTAAATCCAATTATTAAAGGGGAAGATACCGGCATGGTGTTTTTTAACTTCAAATCAGGTTGTACCGCATTATTCGATGCCAACCGGTATCACGAACCTACATACAACAATGCCAGGTATACCTTTGGGGAAATGTGGGTAGAGGGGGATAAGGGTAGCCTTACGTTACACCCCAACGGACTAATTTCCATCAAACCATTGGGAGAACCACAGTATCAACTGCCTTTTCAACCAACGGAAAATGGGTTTTCCGGTGACAGTGTCTTTGCATGTCAGGATCATTTTATAAGAGGAATTTTAGACGAATCGCCTTTTGAGACCGGAATTGATGATTACATCAAAACGTTAAAGGTCGTTGAAGCAATATATCATTCGGATCATGAAAAAACAATTTACCCCATTAATCGCGTGAAATAAAGAATAATCGTTACGTTTATAATTTAGTATTCGGTATACAAAAAACAGAAATTTTAACACGGGAGAGATGCTTAAAAATGATGAGTTGGGAATTCAGGCATATAGGGAGCTAAGGAAGCTGATTGTCAATGGTACCTTGGCACCCGGCCAAAAGATCATACAGGAAAAATTGGCCACAAAACTCGGTATCAGTAGAACCCCTCTCCGGGTGGCCCTGCACATGCTGGAGGCGGAAAACCTTATAGAGCCGAAAAATAAAACCGGATTTAAAGTCAAGGAAATTGACAACAAAGAGATCTTGGAAATTTTTGATTGTAGGATAGCGCTGGAATCAACAGCCGCTGGGTTGCTTGCAAAAAGGATAGTTGGAAAAGATTCCGAAAAACTGAAAAGTTTTTTTCTACCCTTTGAAAATGAAGGTTTACAAAAAGGAAATGACAGCTATAAAAAGACTGATACCCAATTCCACAATTTTATTGTGGAAAAATGCGGTAACAGGTATATAGACAAGCTGTTCAAGCAAGGGAATCTGATCACCTATATTGAAAGAATTGGTCTTATCAGACCTCCAGAAGCCACTCTTCAGGACCATAGGGACATTATTAATGCCATTATTAACCATGATTCTGAAGGAGCTGAAAGGGCCATGAAAACTCATCTAACAAAATCAAAGGAGGTCATTGAGGAAAAACTCATCAACGAACCTGTCTAATAGGTCTTTATCATCAAGATGCTGACGATAATCACATCCCGATTGTAAACTTTACCCAAAACCAACCCAAAATAACGTGTCTTTATCAAAAAAACCTCTTGTTCCAAGTCGGTATTTTATGGTGGCAGGAACCTTCCTGCTGTCCATGTTGGTCTATGTGGACCGTATAGGTATATCCGTTGCCAAAGATCCAATGACCGATGCGCTTCAGTTGAGCGACAAGCAATTTGGGTGGGTATTGTCCATGTTTGCGTTGGGTTATGCGTTGTTCCAAACGCCATTGGGAATCCTTTCCGACAAAATAGGACCCAGACGGGCTTTGGCAGCAGTGGTGAGTCTATGGTCTTTCTTCACCGCCTTGACTGGTGCTGTGACAAATTTTATTACGCTATTTTTTGTACGTTTTCTTTTTGGGGTCGGGGAGGCCGGTGCTTATCCCGGCATATCCAAAGCGGTGTATCATTGGATTCCGGTCAGGGAGAGAGGCATTGTAAACGGCATCAACTTCTCCGGAGGTAGGTTCGGCGCAGCGTTTGCGCTTCCCCTGATTGCTTTGGTGATTGACAAATTAGGATGGAGGAGTACCTTTTTTGTCCTAGGTTTGCTTGGTATCATTTGGGCCGTGGCCTGGTACTTTCTTTTCAGGGACAATCCAGAAGACCATCCCCGGGTCTCGGATTACGAAAAGCAGGAAATTCTGATTACGAGGGCTAAAGCCGGGGTAGAAACTCCCTCGAAATTTGCCTTAAATTCTTTGTTAGGATCCAGAAACATGTGGTTGGCCATGGGGCAGTATTTCGCCAGTAACTTTACCTTTTTCTTTTGCCTTACATGGCTGTTTCCCCATGTTAAGGAACAATTTATGCTGAATAATTTAGAAGCAGGATTTTATGCGTCATTTCCTTTGATTGCAGGGGCATTTGGCAATATGTTTTCAGGTTGGCTGGTAGATAAGATTTATAAAAGTGGTAGCTTGACATGGTCAAGGATAATTCCCGCCACGATTGGGTTTGCATTGGCAGCCTTGGGTTTGATTGCAAGCTTGTATTCGACGGATATATTTTTTTCCATAACGTTTTTATCCATTGCCATTTTTGGGGCGGATATGACCATCAGTCCGTCTTGGACGCTGTGCAATGACATCGGTAAATTGCATTCCGGGGCTGTATCCGGCACCATGAATATGGCCGGAAACCTAGGTTCTTTCGTCACCGCATTGGCTTTCCCTTATCTACGGGATTGGACCGGGTCTGTTACTCCCTTCTTTATAATCGGAGCGGTATTGAATGTGTTGGCGATTATCATGTGGTTTAAAGTTAAGCCACAAAATCCCATACATTTTGAAATCATTCCCAAGAATTAAGGGGAATTTCAATCTGTTTAACAGGATAAATACTACCCATACTTAGCTAATTTAATTTTTAGCATCAACTTTTTCTTTTGCCCAACTTACTAACTTATCGAAAAATCCCGGTTGATCATCTCCTATATCCTCTCCTCCGAAAAGATATCCAAGCGGCTGGAGACTAGGTATCCGGTCAAAAACTACTTTTAACATACCCAAAGCCGGAATTGCGATCAACATGCCAATTACTCCCCAAACAGCCCCTCCTAGAACAACCACGATAATTGTGAACACCGGATTGATATTTACCTTATCACCCACTATGTAGGGTTCCAGAATATAGCTTTCCACAAATTGGGCAATTCCGAAGGTGAGACTTACCCCAATTACCCCATTAAGACCACTACCTGATATAAACGCCATAGCCACTGCCAATCCGAATCCTAAAATATTCCCCACATAGGGCATCAGAGAGAGTACTGCCGCCAATACTGATATTAATATGGCCTGCTCTATTCCTGAAACTGACAAACCAATCGTATACAAAATTGCGAGGAAAAGAATGAGTAGAAGCCTTCCAGAAAGATAGTTTTGAGAAATATGAATGATTTCGTTTATGGTTTCTCTCGTTTGACTTTGTTGATTGTCGGGAGCCATTTTCATCACTGAGGAAGTGAATTTTTTTCTATACAGTAGAAAGAAGAAAACATAGATAAACGTCAGTAAAAAATTTCCAAACACGCCAAAAAAGGACATCGCATAACCTCCTATGGATTCCATCGTGGATCCATCCACACCCGATAAGGAGGACGGCTCCTGTTGCTCAGTGGCTGGTTTTTGCGCTGACTCTTTGGTAGTTGATTCCGAGTTACTGCTATTTTCTTTCGACTGAGACTGTTTGGAGCCAAAAATTGTTTCTTTCTGTTCTTGGGGTGAAATCCCAGTTTTATCCTCAACAAATTCCTGAAACTGTTCGATCTTTGGATCAATCCGTTTTTTGATCTGGGGCCATTCCTTGGTGAAAATATTTATTTGCCAAGCCACCACACCTATAATCATGAGAAAAAATGTGAGGATTAACGAAGTGGATAGAAAGGCCGAAAAACCCCGCGAAACTCTCTTTTTCTCGAGCCATTTAGAAACAGGTAATACCACCATTGTTAACAATGCGGCTACTGTTAGCGGAGCTAAAAAGGATTTGGCAGTGAAAATTCCCCAAAAGAAAAGAGTAAGGCTTACAATAATCAGGGTAAAATAGAGGAGAATCCGTAATAGTTTGTTTTCCATATTTTCAAATAGATGAATCTTTCTTCCTATTGAAAGCAATTTTGCTGAATAAATCAAAAATAAAGCCCTTTCCAAGGTTAATCGAATATTTTTGTTTTTTTTGCATGAATTATATTACTTGAAATGAATTTGATCTATGATAATAGATAATCCCAAAAGCCAACCAATTCTGTTTAGTCTTTTCTTACTTTTACTATTATCGTGTTCTAAACCGAATCCCGAAAAATCTTCCGAACCAAAACACAACAGCAGGCTTAACAACCACCAAGATTGGGGGATTTACCGAGGGCATTCATCAGGTATCCAATACTCGGACCTTTATCAAATCCACACTGGAAATGTTCAGCAACTGGAAAAAGCCTGGGAATATAACCATGGAAATCCGGTAGGGCCGGGCATGTACGCCAATCCCATCATCATTGATGGGCTGCTTTACTTCACCACTCCGGAGGTAAATGCCGTCGCATTAAATGCTGCCACGGGCGAGGAAGTTTGGGTATTCCGCCCAGATGATTTCCGGAATGACGGAAGACCTTTTCGGGGTAGAAACCGGGGCCTTACCTACTGGGAAGATGAAAATGGAGATAATAAGCGGATTCTGAATTTTGTAAAAGACCGGGTATATGCCATTGACGCCCATACCGGTACCCTTATCACTTCATTTGGAGAAAACGGCTGGATAGATCTACGAAAAAATTTACCCCAAGACCCTTCGGAAGTAGATTTCGAAGCGACTACCCAGGGGATGGTTTATAAAGATTTTCTCATCATCGGAGGCCGTACCCCGGAAGGAGAACCCTCCTCACCCGGTGATGTCCGTGGCTATGATGCCCTTACGGGGGAATTCAAATGGATCTTTCATACCATTCCCCAGCCGGGGGAGCTTGGTTATGACACGTGGGAATTTGAAGAAGGAGTCAGTTACGGCGGAACAAATCCTTGGGGAGGACTAACCGTTGATGAGGAAAGGGGATGGGTTTTCTTTGCCACAGGTTCGCCCGCACCTGATTTTATATATGGCGGGATGCGCAAAGGGGAAAACCTCTTTGCCAATTGCGTCATAGCCTTGGATGCCACCACTGGCAAACGGATTTGGCATTACCAAACCCTTCGCCATGACATCTGGGATTACGACCTTCCTCCGGCACCCATTTTGGCCACGGTGACAGCGGACGGGAAGGCTAGGGATATCGTAGTTCAGTTGACCAAACAGGGGCTGACCTTTGTATTGGATAGGGATACCGGGGAGCCAGTCTTTCCCGTTGTCGATCTGCCTGTTCCTCCTTCCAAGGTGCCGGGTGAGGAAGCTTGGCCCACCCAACCATTTCCACTCAGGCCGCCCCCACTCAACCGAACGACACTTCGTGAATCGGACCTAAGTAATATTACCCCGGAAACCCGCGAATATGTGTTGAAAATCTTTCGGCAACATGAAACAGGTCCCCTGTATACCCCCGCTTCCATGGCTGGAGTAATTACCATGCCCGGACATCAGGGTGGTGCCGAATGGGGAGGTGCCGCATTCGATCCGGCTACCAATGTAATGTTTGTCAATATCAACGAGGCCCCCACCATACATAGTCTGGTACCTTTGGCCGGAAGTCTGGACACAGCATCTGCATCTCCATTGGACCGGGGAAAAATGATTTACAATACTGCCTGTACCGCCTGTCACGGCATAAACAAAGTGGGTAATCCGCCACTATTTCCCCCACTTCAAAATCTGACCATCAGCCAAGATTCAATCAAGTCCGTATTGACCTATGGTCGGGGGATGATGCCTGCCTTCAATCATTTTTCCGATAAGCAGTTAAACAATTTGGTAGCCTATCTGCAAAGCAATGCGGTGCCAACCGAGGAGATGGAAACAGGAAGAAATCACGCTGAATCCACCAAAGCTCCCCGGTATGCCAATGTGGCTCCCTTCTTTGTCGATCAGGATGGGTATCCGGCAATCGCACCTCCTTGGGGAACGCTGAATGCGGTGGATTTGGATAAAGGTGAAATACTCTGGAAAGTC
>DATHWC010000136.1:0-12980 GCA_035460985.1 Lunatimonas sp. | reverse complement strand
ATAATTTCATTCAGCGTGAAGAGGTAAATTTTTACTCCGGCTTTCACCTTGGAAATCAGCCGTCGAATGGTCTTTATATAGGTGTACCCTTGGGGATACTAATTAAGCCATTTTCAGCCAGCCGGAACGTTGGGCTATCTTTGGAGGCTAGCCCAATTTTCCCGTTGGATTATGGTTCCTATTTTCGGGCGGGAATTGGGTTGAAATATACCTTCAAATAAAATCAGCACTGTACCAATCCATGGTGGGGGTATTGGAGGCCACTATGCTGTGGTTGAACTTTACCCTACCCATAAGACCAATTTTAACGATATGAACACACCAAAGGCGCATTCACCTGCTAAATTCTCTTTATTAGCCATCCTCTTGCTATTTTTAAACCCCTTCTTAGCTCACTTACACGCTCAAATTCCTGATTCCGTATTAGAAAAGGATAGAGCAATCAAAATTTTAGCCATAGGCAACAGCTTTTCGGAAGATGCAATAGAAAACTACCTGTTTGAACTAGCTGAATCCGAAGGGATATCAATGCAAATAGGAAATCTTTACATTGGAGGAGCCCCTTTGGCGATTCACTGGAAGCACGCCAATGAAAACAACCCCGCCTACACGTATCGTAAAATCGAAGTAAACGGGAATAAATCGAGTACTCCCAACACGGCCTTGGCAGATGCTATAAAAGAGGATGATTGGGATTATATCAGTTTTCAGCAGGTAAGTTCCCTCTCCGGAGTGTATGATTCCTACGGCGCTACCCTTCCCTCGTTGTTAGCCTTTGTCAGGCAGCAGGCCACTAACCCCGACGTAAAATTCATAATCCACCAAACCTGGGCCTATGCGCAGAATTCCAAGCATGAAGGTTTTGTAAACTATGGCGGCAGTCAAGAAAAAATGTATGACGCTTTGGTAGAAACTTATAGAATGATATACGAGGAATACAACTTCAATCTCCTCATTCCCTCAGGTACAGCGATACAAAACGGCAGAAACACAGTGATTGGAGATAACTTTACCCGTGACGGCTACCATCTTGACATGAATATCGGCAGGTATACCGCCGCCTGTACCTGGTTTGAATCTCTGACCGGGAAATCTGTGGTAGGAAATCGGTATCATCCGGAAAATATGAGTGAACTTGAAAAAGAAATAGCTCAGGTTTCAGCTCATAATGCAGTTGTGGAACCGGATAGGGTTACAATAACGGACGAAAAGCAGGCATTGCAGGAAAGCTTGTAGTGATCGTCCCCGATGGGTATAGGTGCTGAAATATGCAGTAGCATGCTAATGCCCATTTCGAATCAAATTGCCCCTACTTCCCTATCTTCTTCAATGGTTTGAATTCCGTCGATTTTAAGCTCATCGAGGCTGGATTCAACTCCGGAAGTACAACCTGTGATTATCCCTGTTATCGTTAATATATTCCGAATCTGACATCCTTTATCCTTCAGTTTGCCAGCTATAATTTGTATCTGGAAACGTTCCGACGGCTCCACCGAAGCTATGAAATTTTTAGGTTGATTAGGCATGGTCTAAATGTTTGACTGTTGATTTATTGTGGCACCTGCACCAAGCCCGCTCCTACATCATCACTAGACTCTGCCAGACGTCTCGCCTGTTCTTTAAGCATATCCCATATTTCATATGGTGTTGCTTTTGGGTGTATCTCCCATAGAAGAGCCGCCACACCAGCCACAAAAGGTGTTGCCATAGAAGTTCCGCTGACCGATGCGTAATTCTCTGGGCTCTTATATGAACTGAAAACGGCTACGCCAGGCCCAGCAATATCCACCACCTGACCACTGTCTTTATTGACCGATCCACATGAAAAGTCAGCTATTTTCAAAAATCTGTCTATTGCTGCTACCGCCATAATATTCGGGCAGTTGGCTGGATGATTGACTGCCTGAATAATTTTCTGGGATCTGCGGCTATCATTTCCCGCAGCAGCGATGATCAACGTACCCTGATCCAGCGCAATTTTCGCAATATCATTATAGATTCTGGAATAGGCATGTCCGGGCCGGATTGAGGCACCAAGCGACATGGAAATGATCTTACATCCGCTCCCCATGGCCCATTCCATCCCTGCCAAAATCCCACTGTCCGATCCTGCCCCAGCGTTGGAAAGGACCTTACCTACATAAATTGAAGCCTTGTTTGCCACACCATACCGGGTTCCATTGTCTCCCCGGGTATATCCGGCCGCTATTCCCGTACAATGTGTCCCGTGACCATTTAGGTCATTTACCTTTTCATCCGCTATAAAGGACTTCGAAACAACGCCTCTACCATCAAAATCCGCATGGATTTCATTGATTCCGGTATCCAAAATAGCAAGCTTAACTCCTTTGCCCGAATAGCCTTTGTTTTGAACCCGAACCGACTGAATACCCCAATAGGAATCACCATCGTCACTAAATGAATCTGGAAGCGGAGTAGGATTAGGACTTCCCGGATCTGTAATGGGGTTTCTGTCGTTACGCAGCCCAAAAATCGAGCAGATCAAATCCCATATAGATTTGCCCATACTGGCGAGTGGGTTTGAATTTAACGCATACAGGTATCTTTCCGGTTCATCATATAAAAACACCCTTCTAGCTAGTGGTGCATCTGTAAGCTCTCCGATCTCGCCTTCATGATGGTCATTGATGACTGCTATGCCGAATTTTTCAAAGACAATTCCATCCGCCTCATGAAAAGCATTCGCATAATCCTCTTCATGATCCTTAAAATCTGATGAAAAAGCAAGCCGTAAAGATACTTTATCTGCTGCATCACTGATGTTTTTGTAACTTGCCCCCGACTCCATCATCACAAGCCTTCTTCCTGTGTACTGCGGTTTGGAAGAATGATCTTCAGGCAATATTTCGTCTTTTTCCATAGATATAGGGGTATGGTAAAAATTTTTCTACAAAATACTAAAAAAACCAGACAATTGAGTATCAATCAGATAAAAAAGACTTTTTAGTATTAATCTTTTGTTCTTTCAAAATACTGAAAAACACATTGATTTGAGGGTGTTCTCAATAGAGATCATCCCATCTCCTCCCAATTGTCTTGCAACTGATAAACAATTGGCCAATCCGCCGGAGCCCAATCAATAGAATCTAAATTTTCCAGAGAAAGCCATCTATATCCCTGATGCTCTAAAAGTAGAAGTTCCCCGCCTTTAATGGTGGCGGTGAACGGAATTAACCGAATGGCGTATCTATCATAGACATGTACCACAGGGTGGAGTCTTCTTTCTAATTGGATATCCAAACAAAGCTCTTCTCTGATCTCTCTAATCAAACATTCTTGTTCAGATTCATTTTGCTCCACTTTTCCACCGGGAAACTCCCACTTGCCGGGCAAATCCTGTGTTGGGCCACGCTGAACGGCCAAAATATTGTTAGAACAAAAAATAACTGCACAGGTTACGTCTATCATAAAGGATTATAAATACCCTATTTGGCTGGAGGACCTGCATTGTAGAGCATTTGCTTACTTTCAAAATCATACAAGGTCAGTGCGCGCATCTCGTAATATGCCGTCCAAAACTCCCTTAATGACTCAATATAAGCCCTTCGGTTTTGATCTTTTTCCTGCTGAGCAATTCCCAAATCAGTTATCGTTACATTTCCATTTTGATACCTTCGGTAAGAAATTTCATACCGCTTGTCAGCCACCTGATCGGAAAGTTCGGTGATTTCAATTTGATCCCGAAGCATTTCGAAATTTTTAACTTTGGTAAATACCTCTTGCTCAAAGTTAATGATCTCCTGATCCACGGTATAATTAACCAATTTTTGATTTGCCTTGGCCATACTCATTCTAGCCTTGTTTCTACCCCAATCCAATACCGGAACTTGAAAGCCAAGACTTACTAGTGCCTGGGTATTTGGATTAACGTATATATCGTTTAACGCAAATGCGGCATTATTGTAACCAAAACTTGCGTTCAAATTCATCTGAAACCGTTGACCACGTGCTTGTGCAACGTCACTTTCAGCTTGTAAGCGTTGCCTTTCAAAATTAAGAGCATCTGATCGATTTTGAAAGGCATAGTCAATCGCTTCTTCAACATCGATGGAAAAAGCTGGAATTTCTGCCGGTGGAATTAAAATGAGTGCCAGCGTTTCATTTAGACCTACGTAGGATTTTAGCCGTAGGGAATTCGTTTCCATCTGCAACCTTGCCCTGGCCAAGTCTTGTTTGGCCTCCAACACCTGAAGTTCTACTTGAAGCAGTTTATCTTCGTAAGTGGTTCCTATATTATACCTTCCACGCTCTATCTTTAAGATTTCTTCTGAATTATTTAGATTCTTGGTGGCTATATCAAGACTAACCTGGGCCACCAAAAAATCAAAGAACAATTCCGAAACCCGCTGGGAAATTGCCTCCATATCTTCCACATATCCCCTTCTGCTTTCCTCATAAATCAAAGGCTCAATCTTCCTGTCCCATTTAAGTGGATTGAAAGCAAAGATCGGTTGAAACAAACGCACATTCATCGGCACTCCGCTCCACCTCGTCTGGGGAGCACCTGGTAAGGCTATGAAATTATCAAATCTATTGGTGCTGCTGTTGACTGAAATTCTTCCTCCGGTGGCTGCTATTTCCTGTACAAGTCCCAATTCTAAATCCATCAAGTTTTGTCGGACTTCTCTGAATTCTATCGACCCATCCGGCTGCTGAACATTACTAAATTCCTGTCTATAGCTCGGCACCGTCCCTGACAACCGAAGTTGGGGATTATAATTGGATTGGTGTAATCTATACCTCCAATACAGGTTTTCCGTCCTTGTTTCAGCCTGAAGGGAAGCAGGGGACTGGGCTTTGGCCCTAGCAATAATGTCCTGGAGTGTAAAACTGACTGTTTCCTGGCCGTAGGTCGCAAAAAAGGTCAAGAGGAAAAAGATTGGTAGGCTTAGTACTAGTTTTCTATTCATATCGCAAAGAGGTTATGGGATCCTGGCTTGCAGCTCTCCGGGCAGGGGCAATTCCAAACACCAATCCAACCGTCGCAGCTACCCCAAAGGACAGAATAATCGACGGCATGGTAATGATGGTGGGAAATTCGGCAAAGGTTGACAC
The DNA here is from genome assembly GCA_035460985.1 of Lunatimonas sp. Classification (GTDB taxonomy): domain Bacteria; phylum Bacteroidota; class Bacteroidia; order Cytophagales; family Cyclobacteriaceae; genus Lunatibacter. The sequence continues at coordinate 7,904 of DATHWC010000136.1, read as the reverse complement.
CATATGTGCCAAGACAATACCGAGAACCACCCCTATGATTCCACCTGAAACGCTTATCATCACAGCTTCAAAAAGAAACTGATTCACAATATCGGATTTTTTTGCTCCCAACGAAAGTCTTAGTCCTATTTCTTTTATTCTTTCCATCACTGACGCCAGCATGATGTTCATAATACCTATTCCTCCAACCAACAAGGAGATCCCGGCAATCGCCCCCAATACGATGTTAAAAATATTTTGTGTACGCTGTTGTTGCTTCAAAAGGAGCTCTGGTATAGTGATTTCAAAATCCACCACATTGAAATGACGCCGTTCCAAAAGTTTGGAAACTACCTCTGCCGTAGGATTGAGAAGTTCACTTTCTTCTACCTGTATGACTAACTTGTCTATCTGGTGGTAATTTGACCCTCCTGATTGGTTATCGCTGCTCATCAACGCCGAACTGGTTACCAGGTCTCTGTTTTTATACCGAACCAACATGGTCTGTATAGGTATATATACATCCATATTGAAGTCCCTAATCCCCAATTTTGAAATACTGGATTCAGATACCACCCGTTCCTCGAGAATACCAATTACTTCCAACCACTGATTGCCACTTTTGATTTTTTTTCCAATGGGGTTTTCTTTTGGAAAAAACTTACTCTGCACACTCCTGCCTATGATGCAGACGGCATCGCCCTTGACGAGATTCTTCTCGCTGAACATTCTTCCCTCTCTAAGTCTGAAATCCAGAACATCAAAATAAGATGGCGTGACACCGACTAACTTTGCGGAACGACGTAGTCCACTTTTGACAATATATGTGTCAAAAACTATCTCAGGACTGATTTTCTTTACCCCAGGAATCGTGGTTAGAATAGCATCGACATCCTGAAGCTTAAGTCCTGGGGAGAATTTACCTTTCTCACGATCCAAGCTGCTATTCTCATCGACATCTTCTTCAACTTGCTCTACAATAGGAGCAACAACAATATTATTGACCCCGACTAGCTTTATTTGTTCGAGAATTTCCTGCTGGGCACCGTTTCCAATTGCCAACATTGCAATTACAGCAGCCACTCCAAAAATAATCCCCAAGGCGGTCAACAGGGAACGCAATTTGTTTGCCACTACTGCTTCAAATGCTATGTAAAGGTTGGCTAATAGCCTTTCATTCAACATAAGCCGTCTGTTGGATATACCTAATCCCTTTAAAGAATTATTCAATACCTTCTTTTAAAAATCCTTGACTTCTGTCAGCCGTAACCCGAGGCGCATCCATGTCCAAGTTTCTTTTGCCATTCAATTCTTCCAGTAACTTCACCGCTAAGTTATCCCCCCAACTGGGCGTTGAAAGATATACCTTATCCCCTGGATTCAACCCTTTCTCAATGACTACGTCATTGGCGTTGGTAAGCCCCATCAGAACTTCCTGCTTAACACCGTTTTTCAAATAGACATAATTAATACTGTCATTCTCCACGTTGATGGCTTCCAAAGGAATGTACATGACATCATTAAGTTCATCCGCAATGATGGCATTGCTTGTGGTCATGGACGGTCGGAGGAGGTCATCACTTTCATTTACCCGTATGATAACCTCAAAAACTTTGGCGTCAGAATTTGGTCGTTGCTGACCTACATTTGCCACTTTAGTTACCTTACCGGAAAATTTCTTATCTGGAAATGCATCCAATCCAATTTCAACTGCCTGTCCAATTTTCACCCTACGTATATCCACCTCATTGATATAGGTAATACTTTGCATAGTAGTAAGGTCAGGTAATGTCGCAACAACCGGATTCCAAGAGCTAATCTGAGATCCGTCTTTCACTTTAGATCCTCTGTTTGTCACATAAATGACCATTCCATCCTGGGGAGCATTTACTACAAACTTATCTAAAACTTCCACCATTTGATCCACTTCCAACTGCACCTCCCTGAGTTTGGAACCAATTTCTATCATTCTAGCCCGTTCTTGTAACGTTTTGATCCGATACCTCTCGATAGCTTGCTCAAGTTCACGCTTAGCCTTTTCAGCATTATATTGATTTTGCTTGATAATGGCGGGTGGTTCATATTGTGACTGCTCCAGAATCAGCTCCTGCTCCTGAACGATATATTCCAAATTAAGTATGTTGTCCCGCTCCTGCCTTAGGTTGAGCGAAGTATCTAATTGAATTTGTTCAAATTGTGCTTTTGTCTGTTCAAGATCCAGCCGCTTATCTTCAATTCGGCCAAACAATTCCGTCTTGTCAATCGACGCTATAAAATCACCCTTTTTTACTACAGTTCCTTCATCCACCATTTTGTCGATGGTGAAATTTCCTATTCTAAATCGCCTGGCGTCACTGGGACCAAACACCTGAACAGACCGGAGGGCTTCTAATTCTCCTGTTGTGGTTATTTCGACCTTAAATTTTCCCTGGACGACTGAGGCTGTAATGTCATGGATACCTCCGGGACCACTGGAGCCCAAAGAGAAATATAAAATACCAATAACAATAATACTTCCAACGGCTACGTATAATAGGTTCTTATTCATTAATTTGTAATTTATATCTACAAATTTAAACTTTTCTATGGCAAAAACTTGCCCAGTAAGCATTTTATATCACCACTAACATAAATTCTATCTGACAACCATATAGATGGATTGATTTGCGTGTTTAAACCCTACTAATCCAAAAACATACCCAGAAGGCATTTTATAGCATCATTCACATAAATTTTATCCGACTACTGTGGAGAAGGCGTAATCGGTACGAATAATTTTCAAAGTACTTTAAATCCGCATACCCTCCAGGTTTTGTTTATAATCTGCTGGTTGTTGCAATTAAACAGGTGAAACCTGGAGGGTTTTTTTCTTCACAAGGATCACCTGGTTGCTGGAAAGTACTGCGGAATATAGGAACTATGTTTACCTTTGCGAGTTGAAAATTTTGCAAATCAAATCCCCATGAAGACACTAATAAGCTGGACGATCCGATATATTCCCCGAAAATACTTACAGCTATTCAGTCATCTCTTACTGAGAGGGGCTGCGGTTTTTTACCGCGGTGATAGCGTGCTATGCAATGTATGCGGACATAGGTTGAGAAAATTTCTGCCCTATGGTCGAAAAGCAAGGGAAAATGCACTCTGCCCTCACTGCCTTGCCCTCGAAAGACACAGGCTCATGTGGCTCTATTTGGAAGAAAAAACCGGGTTTTTCAAAGATGAACTTAAGGTGCTGCACGTGGCACCGGAACTTTGTTTTATCGATAGATTTAACAAACTGTCCAATTTGGAATATATTACCGGAGATTTGGAATCACCCCTAGCGCAGGTAAAAATGGATATCCATCATATCCCATTTGAAGCCCAAAGTTTTGACGTGGTTTTTTGTAACCATGTTTTGGAGCATGTCACCGACGACATTGCCGCATGTAAAGAGATCAATAGAGTGTTAAAAAAAGAAGGCTGGGGCATCATACAGTCTCCCGTTTATGGCATGGAGAAGACCATCGAGGACGATTCTATCACTGATCCCGTTGAGCGCGAAAGGGTTTTTGGACAAAGGGACCATGTGAGAAAATACGGTAGGGACTATGCAGCCCGGCTACGCAAGTCAGGAATACAGATTGAGGAAGATGCCTTTGTAACCACGCTACCTGCCGACCTAGTCAAACGCCATGGACTGCCTCCTGAGGAGATAATCTTCGTTTGCCGAAAAGGAGCTTAGAATACTAGATGTAGGGAGTAATACCCGTTCAATTGTAAAACCACTGTCTTAAAAATCCGGCGCCGTATGCTGCCAACTGTCCGACAGATGTTGCAAATGCAAGGATACCTACTAAAATAGAACGGTTAGCCAATGTGGATGAAATCAGCACCCCCAGACCCCAAAATATATATACTCCGCCGAAAATCGGGAATAAGGCGGGGATAAGAAGGGAAACTAGCGGCATTGCAAGCAAGCCCAATAGAAATAGGACTGGTAAGACGTGGACAAATTGAACCGCATCTGGATGATATGTGGAAATATGTACTCTATTTCTGCCAAATTGGAAGCTCTGCTTTAAGAACGAAACAAACGTGTTTTTTCTATGGTGAATTACATAGGCTTCTTTAACCAGCTCCAACCGAAACCCAGCTTTCTTAATCCGCATACTAATCTCTATATCTTCGGCCATATTTGGGTCAATAAAACCCCCAACCCGGTCAAACACTTTACGGGAAAACCCCATATTGAAACCACGTGCCTGAAATTTCGACGGGTCTTTCAATTTGCCCCGAATCCCCCCGGTAGTCCAAAAAGAAGTCATACTGAAATTCATCGCTTTTTGAAAAACAGAGAAGCCCTCACCGGCATCATCCGGTCCACCAAAGGCATCGAGATTTCTAGATAAAATGGCCCTATATAATGTTATTAGGTACCCCTTTGGCAAGACACAGTCGGAATCGAAGAATATAAAAAAGTCTCCTTTTGCCAGAGAAATGCCCTTATTTCGGGCATAACCCTGACCTGTGTTTTCTTGAAAGACATATATCAGATTTATACGCTCACAATAAGGGTCTATCCGTTCCTTGCATGGAATAGTCGAACCGTCCTCTACAACGATGACCTCAAATGGAACGCCCTCCTGAAGGCTAATACTTTCAAGAAGCTCAACAATCTCATCTGGTCTATTAAATACTGGAATGATGATGGAAAAAAACATTACTCCAGCAAATTTATCTCCTCGGAAATAGTGTAGTCCGATCTTTGAGAATTATTTGATGTCATCATTTCCGCCAAAAATCCAGTCAAAAACAATTGGACCCCGACTATAAGCGCGACCAAGGCCAGAAAAAACAGCGGCTGATCGGTGATTTCCCTAACGGGGATTCCTTTGTTCAGACCATTGATTTTTTCTATGATTAGTTTGACAGTAATGATGAAGCCAGATAGGAAGGAAATCGTACCCAAAGCACCAAAAAAGTGCATGGGCTTTTTTTTGTACCGGTTGACAAATGATACGGATATCAGGTCAAGAAATCCATTAATAAAGCGCTCTAATCCAAATTTAGTGTAGCCATATTTTCTAGGTCTATGGACCACCTCCTTTTCACCTATTTTATCAAATCCCTGCCAATTGGCAATCAAAGGGATATACCGGTGCATTTCCCCGTAAATGTGAATGTTTTTGACAACCTTATTTTGATAGGCTTTTAAACCACAATTAAAATCATGGAGCTTTATTCCGGATATCAAGCGGGTGACTGCATTGAAGAACCGTGAAGGAATGGTTTTACTAATCGGGTCATGCCGTTTCCTTTTCCAACCGGATACTAAATGATATCCTTCTTTAGTTATCATTTGATAGAGTGAGTGAATCTCCTGTGGCGAGTCTTGCAGGTCTGCATCCATTGTAATGACCACCTCCCCTTGGGCTTTTGAGAAGCCTACATCCAAAGCCGCGGATTTACCATAGTTACGGATAAATTCAACACCTTTTATCCGCGAATCCTGGTTTGCCAATTCCTTTATAACATCCCATGACCTATCCGTACTGCCATCATTCACCAATATGACCTCGTAGGTATATTGATGAATTTCCATTTCCTTACGGATCCAAGCCGCCAATTCCGGCAGGGATTCTTCTTCATTGAAAACTGGTATGACAACGGATAATTGTAGCATTCAAAATTAGTAGTCCAATGTAGTGTCTTTCTTTTTAATTATGGCAGCGATGATCAATCCTAAGACTGCATATATAATGAGGCCTATCCCAAAACTTTTCATCTGTCCGGCAAGAGTGTAGTTCACCTCTAACCCTCCGCGCATCTCATCAATCTGATCACCTGTTATGCTGTCACCAGCCCCAAACCTGTCCATCATTGACAGCATTGATTCAAGTTGGCTTTCTACGAGTAGTTCTGGAAGTTGCGGATCAATCACCTGATATAAAAGTATGTTTCCTAACATTGAAATAACACCAACTACGATCAGGGTTACAAAGGCAAACTGAAAAGCGGGGCCAAAGGCTAAAAAGCCTCCATTGGCTTTCCTGAAATTAAACCCAGCATAAAGAATAAGGCCAAAAAACAAAATCAAAGCAATAATTCCAAACCACATAGAAACCAATAAAGTGTAGTCCACAAAATATAACAGGAGAGTGATTATCACCATAATCAGCCCGATATATACGCCCACTTTGGCACCATAAGCAATAGGAGATGTTTCCATGACGATTAAGTATTTAAAGTTCTTTTTAAAATTATAGAAATTAAAATTGTAAAGAATAATCCCGGAATAACTTTTCTCAAAAAATCGTTCATTACTACGTCCCATGCAGTCATTTGTTGGATATTTACATAGGTTTCGTCAAATGCTTGTTGGTTTAGCTGCTCAACCAGAATATCCCGCTTCTCGTTGAGTAAATTTATATTCATACTTTTAAAGGCATCAAAAACACCTGGTTCAAAGGCAATAAAAAGCCCAATAAAAGCTGCAGAAATCACTGCCATCAATGTGTATACAAAGAATCCAACGGTCATACCCTGTCCGAAAAACAATTCACCGCTGTTAAACTTATCCCTAAACTGCTTTATACCTATGAATACGAAAACCGGGGTGATGATATATCCAAAAACGAGAACCATGCTTATCGGCTCAATTTCCAAGAAATACATCAACAAGAATCCAACAATACATAAAATACCCGCTGTAAAACCAAATGGATAAGCAGCGTTGAAATACCTATTCATCGATTGTCACCATTTTCTGTCCATTCACAACATACCTTACCTTACCAACAATTTCAGCATTGAACCAAGGTGAATTTTGGCTTAAGGAAGGATTGGAAGCTGCATCAAATTTCCAAATTGCTTTGGGGTCAAATACGGTTAGACTCCGCATTTCCTCCTCTTCCGCCTTAATCACCCGTGCCGGTCCATTAGTGATTTTATCTATCAGGAGTGGCCAACCCAGTTCCTTTTCCAATAAGGAAAGGCCTGCGGCAAACGTCTGAATACCTGCCATCCCAAACGGGGCCAAGTCGAATTCCATATGCTTGGAATCAAAGTCCTGTGGAATGTGATTAGAAACTATTGCATCTATGGTCCCATCAGTAAGACCTTCGATCAATGCTTCCCGGTCCTCTCGGGTTCGAAATGGAGGCATTACTTTTAAGGAAGTATTAAAATCCGACAAATTTTCATCCAAAAACAACAGCTGGTACAGGGATACATCCGACGTAACATGCAACCCATCCGATTTTGCTTGTCGTATAAGTCTTACGCCTTCTGCCGTACTTACAGTTTGCAAATGCAGGTTTCCTCCGCTATATCTTAAAATAGCCAAGTTTTTTTGTATAGCTACTTCTTCAGCTAGTGTGGGGATACCCTTCAAACCTAACAGCGTGGAACTATATCCCTCATGCATCTGCCCATATAGCGCCAACATGGGGTCATACGCCTGGTCAAAAAGGATTCCATCAAACTTTTGGAGATACTGTAAAGCTTTAGTCATCCGATCTGAATGCGAAAGCGGGTGAGTTCCTTCCCCAAAAATCCGTATTCCCTGATTATGTAGGTCCAGCATCTCCGTGAAATCTTCCCCGAGGGTATCCTTGGTAATAGCAGCCTGAATATGCAATGTAGGAAAAAAATGTTTCGCCCTTTGTTGTACAAAGGCAACTTCATTTTTGGATTGCAACGCAGGTTTCGTATTCGGCAAAATGACCGCTTGGGCAAAGCCTCCATAAGCAAGGGTTTGGCATAGACTCTCCAGCGTCTCCCTGTATTCCATACCCGGTTCACCTGCAAAGCAGCGAAGATCAATCCATCCCGATGAACCCAATAAACCTGAGCAGTTTAAATATACATGGGAGGTGTCAGTTGAATCCGCGGAGATTTTTTCAATTTTTTGCCCATCATACAAATAATCCGCAGGCTCT
>DATHWC010000135.1:0-4750 GCA_035460985.1 Lunatimonas sp. | reverse complement strand
GTTTGTTTGGACATAACACCATTTAAATTAGCCTATTTACTTTCACTTTATGCCGTAGTCTCCTTCGATGACACGAATTTTACTGTCGAGGATTGATTAGGTTTTTCTGTTTGTCTTCTGGGAAAACCCCGAATTCAGCTTTCGTATTAAAAAAAGGAAAATTCGCTGTAAGTTTTTAAAAATTAAATTGTGATTTAAAAAAAGCCCTAGGAATCCAAAGATTTCCAAGGGCATTCTTTAAAGATCAAGCGGTATATGGCTATTATCTTTCCCAAAAATTGGGCGGCGTAATTCCCAATGCTCGTAGGTAAACATAGGCCTGAGCCCTATGGTGGATTTCATTATCAATAAAGTAAAGGATGCTGCAATATACTTTATCCTCATACTGGCCAAAAGCCACTACCGTATCCTGAAAATGTTCAACAGGAATTTTAGCCCACCAGTGATTTAATTCCTCAGTGGCTTGGTCCCAAGCTGCAAGGAGTTTTTCCTTACTCCCTTTCAAGTCCATATTTTCATCCAAGGTTTCCCAGTTGTCAGTGGCCATGCCTTTCGCTCCCGGCACGGCGATTCCCAGAAGTTCCTTTGCCATTTCCCCAAATGGTCGCATACCGCCAATGCTGAAGGTGAAAAGCTGATCTTCTGGAAATGCCTCAATGACCCTTCTGGTCAGTTGGCGATGCCCCTGCCAATGGGCTAACAATTGGTCAGTACTGATTACTTCTGCTGTCATCGGTTTTGTTAGGTTACTACTTTCCATAATATTGTTTGTTTTGATGTGGAACGATTATTTATATTCCAAAGTAAATACCCCGACCTGACAGCCCTATGTCAGTAGGATCAGGAAAAAAATAATTTTTTTTAAAACCTTTCCAAAACATGTATATTTAACTCGGATTATGTATTGGATTTGGTAGCAGCCTGTCCTGACCAAGTCGGGAAGGGTTTAAAACGCAAGAAAACCAGTCACTTTGGATAGTCAGCCACCCCTAGGGTGAACTGGAAAAGTGAAGCGAAGCGGCCGATTTTAAAGCGATTTAAGTCGGCAGGAGAGATTCTAATTCATATTCCGGGTTGAACCTACTCTTTTTGAAACGATCATGACATGAACAGGCTGGACAGACTGACATCCATATTAACCCACCTGCAAACCAAACGGACAATCACTGCCCAAGAGTTGGCGGATCGGTTTCAAATCAGCCTTCGGACGGTTTATCGTGATTTGAGATCGCTTGACGAGGCTGGAGTTCCTGTTATTGGTGAAGCAGGACAGGGGTATTCGCTCGTAGAAGGTTATAGGCTTCCTCCTGTCATGTTCACCAAGGAAGAGGCATTGGCGTTCTTAATAGCCGAGAAAATAGTGGAAAAAGTCACCGACCGTGAAAGCAGCAGACATTTTCAAAGTGCACTTTTCAAGATAAAAGCTGTGCTTAAATCCACGCAGAAAGAAGCCATAGACACCTTGTCCAGCCAGGTAGAAGTAATTCCTAAACCAAATGGACTTTTGGTTGCGGGCCGTGATCGGACTTTACAGATCCTGCTGCAAAGTCTGTCTGAAAAACGTGTGATTTCCCTAGCATATACCACCTTCGAGCAGGAAGTTACCACAAAACGTGCCGTAGAGCCTGTTGGTGTTTACTACTCTTTTGACCAATGGTATTTAATTGCTTGGTGCAGGCTGAGAAATGACTACAGAACCTTTAGACTGGATAGGATTCGGGAAGTGTGCATTTGCGAAGAAACATTTTATAAACACCACCCTTCCCTAAAAGATTACCTGGAAAAAGTCAAACAGGAGCAGCAACTGACCAAAGTAGTACTGCAAGTGTCCTATGAGGGTGTGAAATACATGCAGATAGAACGATACAACCAAGGATTTGTTTTTGAAAGGAAAACCGGAAATGGAGTGGAGATGACTTTTATGACCTGTCACCTGGAAGGGTTTGCACGATGGGCGATCATGTTGGGCGATTATATTCAGGTGATTGAGCCGCAAGAACTGAAATCCCGAATCAAAGCGCTTATACTGATTATGCTGGAAAAAATAGAGGAAAAAAACCGCGTTTATTGACAATATAAAAACCGTAAAAATGCCTATTTTCGGGATTCTTGCCCACCACCAACCTACTCCATTTTGAAACTACAAACCTTCCTCAAAACTTTGGGTCCCGGAATTCTTTTTGCCAGCACGGCCATCGGCGTTTCCCATCTTGTACAGAGTACCCGGGCCGGGGCGGAATACGGGTTTGCACTCGTGGGATTTATCGTGGCAGCGAACCTCTTCAAGTGGCCATCCTTCGAATTCGGCTCCCGTTATGCCACAGCTACGGGAAGATCCCTGATTGACGGGTATCAACTGCTAAGTCCTTGGTTTTTGCGGATGTATTTGGCAATAAATCTGCTTTCCATGTTTTTTGTCAATGCGGCGGTGACTTTTGTGGCTGCGGGTTTTTTGCAAAGTGTACTGGGAATTTCTATTTCTCCTGCCTATTTCTACCTTCCAGCTTTGGGGTTGTTTTTATTCTCCTATCTCTTCCTAGCTTGGGGACGGTATTCCCTGCTGGATAAAGGCATAAAAGTAATTGGTTCCTTTATGTTGGTAACTACCCTGCTGGCATTCTTCATTGCGGTTGTCAAGGGTCCGGAGCAACCCTTGGTATTCGAACCCTTTAGGGATTTGGTGACCTTGGAGTCTATTCCCTTTATTATTGCCTTAATGGGATGGATGCCTTCCGCTATAGATTCCTCGACGTGGAACAGCCTTTGGACCTTGGAGCGAACCAAACAAAGCGGTTACCAGCCATCAGTCAAGGAGACGGTTTTTGAGTTTAATATAGGATATTGGACCTCGGCGGTTTTGTCGCTCTGTTTTGTGGTGCTTGGCGCGTACTTGCTATTTGGCACAGGAAATATTCTTCCCGACAACAATGTCGCCTTTGCTTCCGGGGTGGTCAACTTATATGCAGCCAACTTGGGAGCTTGGACCTATCCCATTATCGCAAGCGCTGGATTTACTATTATGATTGGGACCTGTATCGGCGTGATGGATGGCTATGCACGCTCTACCGCACGTACCATAGCTTTGATGGGGGGAAACGAAGAAAATAGAATGGGTTATTTATTGTGGCTCACGCTTATTGCATTAGGTGGATTTGGAGTGATTGCTTTCTTTATTACGGAGTTCAACCGGCTAATCGGAATTGCCACAACAATTTCCTTTCTAATCGCTCCAGTTATTGCCTTCCTCAACTACCGATTAACTTTTAGCGACCACCTGACCAAAGAGCAACAACCGAAAGCGGCAATGCGGGTTTTGGCATTGATGGGAATTGGGTTTTTATTGCTTTTTTCATTGGGAATGATTGGGTATAATTGGGCAGTTTAGCTTGTGTATCCAAATATTCACACTACGGTCAATACTTTATGATAATGCGGGTATTAGATACCACCTGACGTATCCAAGAGTTAATATCATCTATACCCAAAGCTCCCTGATAGGCTTTATGCTTGCTCTTGGCTTCGTCAAATGCATCAAGAACCTTTTTCGGATCTGCATGCGAGAGTTTTTCGACGGTATCATACTCAGTATCTACAATTAATCGCGCAAGTTTGGGACCGACCCATTTAATGCGAGAGACATCCACTAGTTTTGTCAGCCAAAGAATGTCCGGCATTGAAATACCGGATAGGTTTTTCAGTTTCTGCCGATTTTCAGGATCCTTGACGTAAGGAAATAAATTTTCGGTATCGACTATGCCAAGTACATTTAATTGCTTTATAATTTTATCTGAAATGTTGGGTACATCAACGAATTTGACAGGAGTGGGAAGTAAATTATTCACTTCGCGTTTAAGGAGTTTGAGGTAATCCTCAGAAATACCGGTTCCTTCAGCTAATTTTGCCAATCTTTTGTTGCTTTTTAATTCCTCTCTGAGTCTATCGGCATTATTTATTCCCGTTTGTTGTATTAAGGAAAAATTTGATTCTATATCAGCTAGCAAAGGCATTCTACTAGGCAACAAACGGCCTGTTTTAAGTTCATTTTTGAAATCATCCAGCCCTATGTTGGATAAATCGGGCATATAATCTGATTGACTTTTCATAATTAAACTAGACGTAGGTTAAGAGACTTTTATTACTTCCATTATCTTTTTCAAAAATTCCCCATGCTCCGTAAAAGCATTAAATCGACTCACGTCGCCGACATCCGAGGGGTGAGCGTAGCCGAACCGAAATCGAGGGGTAAGCGGAGCCGAACCCCGGATTCATGAAAAAAAGTTTTCCGAAAGCACCATGACCACATGTGCAAAAATATGGGCGAGGAAGGCACTTTCCAAGCCCTTTTTCCAATAGAGCCATCCGAAAACAAGACCTCCTATTGTGTTGCCAATAAGCACGTAGCTTATCATGACGATACTGGGAGTTCCTACAGTTTGAAAGACTACAGGGAAATGGCCTACTGCAAATATGAGGGAAGATAGAACAATTCCAATCCAATATACTTGTGGCTTGAGTCCCTTAAAAAGTTTTGCTGTCAACCAAACCAAAAGCGTCATCAAACCAAAACGCATGAGGATTTCTTCTGTTATGCCGCCATATAAGAACCTTGCCGCAAGCGTCAGTTGGAGTTGTCCGCTGAGGAGTTCGAATTCGGAAGGGGAGAATAACCTAAAAAGTCCGAGTATGCCCAATGCAATTCCTGTGAGAATCCCCCCTGAAACCCCATATAGAAGTATTTGTCTAATTTGAA
>DATHWC010000134.1:0-14830 GCA_035460985.1 Lunatimonas sp. | reverse complement strand
TTTGTTGGAAATAACTAAAATAGCTTTCCTGGGAAAGCTAACGATCCTAGGTAGGTGATTGAAAAACTGGAAATATATAGAATCTGAGTCCAAATCTTTCCAGTTTTTGGGGATGATTTTTCGTGGAGTTACTCTAAAATTATTCCAACTGGCGTCCCAATTTAAGGATGTTACTAAATAGATTTAATTAACCCATTGCCAAGGTAAAGTACCGTTTGACGAAGAATTTTTCTCCTCAGTATCTGGGACCAATCACCACTTGGCACTTAAACGGTATATACCAAAAAAGCCCCGGTTATCCCGGAGCTATCTTGTTAAGTCTATTTAAGAAAAACAATCTGAAATTTCTATCACGATCCTGTCAAAAGAAGACGATTAAATACTCCGAATGACAAAAAAGCGTCCTCCCTACTTGTTCTTCTGCAACTGACGGATCAATTTCTCCACGGCATCTTTCAGCATGGGAACCCAGTTGTCGCCCTTCACTTCTGCGAAAGTATCAGGACCGGGAATTGCTACCCTAAAGCCGATCACGTTGGTGGCGGTTGCTCCTTGACCTTCGGTCTTGAAATAGATGTCAACGGCGTTGATATTTTGCGTGAAACGGGAAAGCTTGTCTATTGAAGCTCTGACTTCCTGCTGTACTGCGTCGCTGATGTCCAAGTTTACCGATTGCACATCGATTTTAATGCCCTTATAATTTTCCGTGTAATTCATAAATTTTGGTTATTGGTTGAAAGAATAAATACGTGTTGATTTCGTATCGCAATAATTGGGCTAACTGAGTTCGGTTGATGTGATAAAATGAAAAAAGGCCTATTAACTATAGGCCTTTTCTAAAATCATAATACGTGCAAACCCTAAATAACCCTTTTACGCTTCTACAGGAAGCACAGATACATAGGACTTACCGTCATATTTCTTTGCGAAACTAACAGTTCCATCAGACAAAGCGAACAGCGTATGATCTTTGCCAATTCCCACGTTTGTTCCTACGTGATGCTTGGTTCCTCTTTGTCTAACAATGATGTTTCCAGCGATAACCGCTTCACCACCAAATTTCTTTACTCCAAGACGCTTACTTTCTGAATCTCTACCGTTCCTGGAACTACCGACACCTTTTTTGTGAGCCATAATTTTAAAATTTTTAGATTATCTGTTCAGTTCTTACAAGGCTATGCCTTCAATTAGGATTTTGGTGAAATCCTGTCTGTGACCGTTTTTCTTTTTGTAACCTTTTCGTCGCTTCTTTTTGAAGACAATTACTTTGTCACCTTTTACGTGTCCCAGTACCTTTGCGGATACGACAGCGCCTGCCAACAAAGGGGCGCCAATCGATACAGTACCGTTGTCATCTGCTAACAACACCTGATCGAATTCTACGGAAGCGTCAACATCTGCCTGCATTTTTGGCGCATAGATTTGTTGATCTTTAGTTACTTTGAACTGCTTACCGGATATGTTTACTATTGCGTACATAAACTGGTTGATATAAATCAAATTATCAAAATGAGGTGCAAATATAGGTTTTTTTGTGAAATATAAAAAATTTAACTCCAATATATTGCGTAAATCAGTGATTGATAAAGAGTAAGTGGTACCTATTTTGATATGCCAATGGAGAATTTTACCAGTTTCCTGAAAAGGGAATAATATTTGGCCATTCATTTTAAAATACTATTTGATTATCAATAAAATGCGAAAAAAACATGGCCTACAATCTTTCATTTTATTTGACTAATGGTCAGTTTTTTACCCAAATCTCAGCTTTGAATTTTTTTCCAATTTTTTTTATTTAACATCACTCCTGTTGAAAGGCAAAATTTGATTAATCTTTATCTTTAGAAATAGGTACCTAAAAGATTTATAAATAGACTTTTATAATGTTTTGACTATTAGTCAAATATCTGAGCAAAAACCATTTTTCAAACTTTTCTTTTCCATTTTTCTTGCCGTTATTTGTTAACACAATAGGCAGAAAATTAAGATGAGTGTTCATAAATCCCAACCCTTGCCTGTTTTGAGGTGAATTTGGGGATATGATTAAAAAAATGGAACACTGATTGTTAAACCAATAAATTACCATGAGAGCAGAACCGATTTTAGAGCAAGGAGACAGTAGCAGATTTGTGTTATTTCCGATTCAACACGACGACATTTGGGAATATTATAAAAAGGCAGAGGCAAGTTTTTGGACAGCCGAGGAAATCGATTTGGGACAGGATCTACAGGACTGGAAAAACCTGAATGACGGAGAAAGGCATTTTGTATCGCATGTATTGGCCTTTTTTGCAGCAAGTGATGGAATCGTCAATGAAAATCTTGCCGAACATTTTGTTTCTGAAGTTCAATATACAGAGGCCAAGTTTTTTTATGGCTTCCAAATTGCTATGGAAAACATTCACAGTGAAACCTACAGTTTGCTGATTGATACCTATATCAAAAATCCGGTAGAGCGGGACAAATTACTGAATGCCATCGAGCATTTGGATTGTGTAAAACGTAAAGCTGACTGGGCGTTACGATGGATTGACCAGGGAAATTTCCAGGAACGTTTGATCGCTTTTGCCGCGGTAGAAGGCATTTTCTTCTCAGGATCCTTCTGTTCCATTTTCTGGCTGAAGAAGCGGGGCTTAATGCCGGGGCTAACTTTTTCGAATGAGTTAATCTCAAGGGACGAAGGACTGCACTGTGATTTTGCCTGCCATTTATATACCAAACATGTGGTAAATAAATTGCCTCAAGAAAGTATTATGGCGATCATTACTGATGCTGTGGCGATTGAAAAAGATTTTGTGACCGATGCTCTTCCAGTAAAGTTGATCGGTATGAATGCGGACCTTATGTGCCAATATATTGAATTTGTGGCGGATAGGTTATTGGTGGAATTGGGTTGCCCGAAGGTTTGGAACAGTACCAATCCCTTTGATTTCATGGATATGATTTCGCTGCAAGGAAAAACCAATTTCTTTGAAAAACGCGTAGGTGACTACCAGAAAGCCGGCGTTATGAAAAACAAGGAAGTAACTACTGGTAGTAAGTTCTCCATAGAAGAAGATTTTTAGAAATTTCCCAACCCAATAAAATCACACGTATATGTTAGTAATTAAAAGAGATGGCCGAAGGGAATCGGTAAGGTTTGACAAAATCACCGCACGGATTGAAAACCTGTGCTATGGGCTTGACTCGCGCTATATACACCCCATTGAAATCGCCAAGAAAGTTATTGATGGGCTATATGACGGCGTGACCACTACCGAGCTGGACAACTTGGCGGCCGAAGTGTGTGCCTCACTTACTGTAAAGCACCCCGAATACGCGACCCTTGCCGCAAGGATAGCTATTTCGAACCTCCACAAAACGACTAGTCAGTCCTTTTCCAACACCATGAAAAGGATGTACACGTATATCAATCCCATCACCAATGAAAATGCGGCACTGATTGCACCGGATGTCTATGGCATCGTGAAGAAACATGCTGCCCGGCTTGATGACGTCATCGATTATAACCGGGATTTTGATTATGACTATTTTGGATTTAAAACCCTTGAAAGAAGTTATCTGATCAAGTTGGACGGAAAGGTGGTGGAAAGGCCGCAACATATGTTAATGCGCGTGGCGGTTGGAATTCATAAGGAAGACTTGGATTCCGCCATCGAAACCTATCAATTGCTTTCCCAAAAGTGGTTTACCCACGCTACGCCGACGCTTTTCAACGCTGGTACTCCTAAGCCACAGCTTTCTTCCTGCTTTCTCCTAACGATGAAGGAAGACAGCATCGATGGAATCTATGACACGCTGAAGCAATGCGCTAAGATCTCCCAATCTGCCGGTGGTATTGGACTTTCCATACACAACGTGAGGGCTAAAGGCTCGTATATCCGGGGCACAAACGGGGTTTCCAATGGAATCGTCCCTATGCTTCGTAACTTTGACATGACAGCCCGTTATGTGGATCAGGGTGGTGGAAAGCGTAAAGGCAGCTTTGCCGTTTACCTAGAACCCTGGCATGCCGATGTGAAGGAATTCCTCGACATGAAGAAAAATCACGGTAAGGAGGAATTGAGAGCCAGAGACCTATTTTACGCCATGTGGGTTCCCGATTTATTTATGAAGCGGGTTGAAGCCAATGAAGAGTGGTCCCTATTTTGCCCTCATGAAGCTCCGGGATTGGCCGATTGCCATGGAGCGGAGTTTGAAAGGCTTTATGAAAAATATGAAAAGGAAGGCCGTGCCCGGGAAACCATCAAAGCACAGGAACTTTGGTTTGAGATATTGGAGTCCCAAATAGAAACAGGAACTCCATACATACTCTACAAAGATGCCGCCAACGGCAAGTCAAACCAGAAAAATCTGGGGACCATCAAATCATCCAACCTTTGTACGGAAATCATTGAGTATACCTCCCCTGATGAGGTGGCCGTCTGTAACCTAGCGTCCTTGGCTCTCCCTAAATTTGTAGTGGAAGGTAAGAATGGGAAAAAGCACTTCGACCATCAACGATTATACGAAGTGACTAAGGTAGCGACCCGCAACCTAAACAAGGTCATCGATGTAAATTACTACCCCGTAGAGGAAGCTAGAAAATCCAACTTCCGTCACCGTCCAATCGGGCTTGGTGTACAAGGATTGGCCGATGCGTTTATATTATTGCGCATGCCTTTTGATTCGGATGAGGCCAAAGGACTAAACGAAGACATTTTTGAAACAATCTACTTTGCCGCCATGGAAACATCTATGGAGCTTGCCAAAGTACAGGGAACATACGAAACGTACGATGGTTCGCCTACATCCAAAGGTATCTTCCAGTTTGATATGTGGGGAGTAACTCCGAAATCAGGACGCTGGGACTGGTCTAGCCTAAAAGAGAAAGTGAACAAATTCGGAATAAGAAATTCACTACTCGTAGCGCCTATGCCAACAGCCTCCACTTCGCAAATTCTTGGGAACAACGAGTGTTTCGAAGCTTATACTTCAAACATTTATACCAGAAGGACACTTTCCGGAGAATTTATCGTAGTAAACAAACACTTGCTTAAAGATCTCATCGAAATTGGGCTTTGGAATGATAACATGAAAAACAGGCTTATCGCTGCCAATGGGTCGGTTCAAAATCTACCGGGTGTACCGCAACACCTGAAAGACCTGTATAAAACGGTTTGGGAAATTTCCCAGAAAACAGTTATTGACATGGCTGCAGACCGCGGTGCCTATATCTGTCAATCCCAAAGCATGAACCTCTTTTTGCAGGAACCAAACTTCGGCAAGCTGACTTCCATGCATTTCTATTCTTGGAAAAAAGGCCTAAAAACTGGGATCTATTACCTGAGGTCCAAAGCTGCCACGAGTGCGATTCAATTTACCGTTGACAAAAGCCAATTGGAAAATCCGGCTGCCAAGCCTGTGGAAGCCAAAAAGCAAAATCAGGAAGCCATCGCCTGTTCGCTGGACAATCCCGACGATTGCGAAATGTGCGGAAGTTAATTGAATTCTATTACAAAAGCCCTGATATTATTTTCAGGGCTTTTTTATTTGTCTAAAATATCCAAATGGACAAATTCTATCAGGCAGCTTTCGAGGAAGCCGAAAAAGGATATCAAGAGGGAGGAATTCCCATTGGATCAGTGTTGGTGTACCGTGGGGAAGTTATCGGAAGGGGACACAATCGAAGAGTACAAAAGGGCAGTGCAATTCTGCATGGTGAGATGGATGCTCTGGAAAATGCGGGAAGGTTATCCGCAGAGGTATACCAAGAAAGCACCCTCTATACAACTCTTTCTCCCTGTCCTATGTGCACGGGAGCCATATTATTGTATAAGATTCCCAAAGTGGTGATCGGTGAAAACAACACCTTTATGGGGGAAGAAGATCATCTAAGAAGTCGTGGCGTTGAAGTGACCGTGTTGCAGGATAAAAAAAGCATTCAGCTAATGGAGCAGTTTATTGCTGAAAAACCCAGCCTTTGGAACGAAGATATCGGCGAACCATAACCGGAATGTGGAATTTTCAGGGTGTTGCCGTAACATAACTTTTCCTTGTTTAACCATTCTTTTCATCAAAAAATGTTAGGCGATAGGGTCGTGGTTCAATATATTTGTTTGACCCTTTACACCGGGTCAAACATTAAATCAACAAAAATGAGATACCTTTTTGCATTCCACATATTCTTAATTTTTGTACTACAGTCCTGTACCTCGGGCAGTAAGGTGGGGGAAGAAAGGGAAGTTGTAAGGACTGCCTTTGATGAGGAAATCCCAGTTATAGAATCTGATCTTTCCGGTGCACGGCTAGCTCAATCTTATTGTATCGGTTGTCACCTGTTTCCGAAGCCAGATCTATTGGATAAGAAAACTTGGGAGAATTATATCCTCAACCGGATGGGGCACTATTATGGGATTTATGAGTCAGAGGATACCCGTGAGGGACTTATTGAAGGCGGAAGGGCTGGACAATTTGTGGAAAGAGCATACCTTTTTCCGAAGAATGCAACCTTGGATACGGCCATTTTCAATAAAATAAAGGCCTACTACTTGGCAGAAGCTCCCGATGCCTTACCTAAGCCTGAAAAAAAGGTGATAAGTGCTGGCTTGAAAAATTTTAATGTGGTAACCCCTCCTTATAGAGCAAGCAACCCAATGACATCCCTGGTGAAAATTGCCGCTCCAAACAAAATATACGTAAGTGATGTGGGCACATCTAGCCTGTCCATACTGGATGGGCAGTTTAAAGTGATTCGAAATGCACCAACTCGGGAAGGTGTTTCGTGGATTTATGAAGAAGATGGAATTAGCATGGCTTTAGTCATGGGAGCCTTCAATCCCACCGATATGAATATTGGTTATCTTATGACTCTGCCGCAAAACAGGGGTGGAGATGCCCGAATCCTAGCTTCAGACTTGCAGCGCCCAGTACATATGGATGTGGGAGATTTGGATGGGGATGGAAAGATGGAAGTAGTTATTTGCGAATATGGCAAACATACCGGTTCACTGTCTTGGTGGAAGCAGGACAACTCAGGAACCTATCGGCGTAATATTCTTAGAAACAAACCTGGTGCCACGAAAGCCTATATCCGGGACATGAACAATAATGGGAAATTGGATATCATCGCACTTTTTGGACAAGGAGAAGAGGGTATTTTCATCTACCACAATCAAGGTAACGGTAACTTTATCGAAGAAAAAGTAATGGCCTTCCCTCCTAGCTATGGATCAAGTTATTTTGAATTGGTAGACTTTAATGGAAACGGATCTTTGGATATTATTTACACAGCGGGAGACAATGCGGACTATGATCCTATAATAAAAGACTATCACGGCATACGGATATTTTCCAATGATGGCACCAACCACTTCTCCGAAACTTTTTTCTACCAGCTGAACGGTGCGTATAAAGCCATCCCCTATGATTTTGATGGGGATGGAGATTTGGATATTGCTGCGATCTCATTTTTCCCGGATTATTCCAATTCTCCGGAGGAGAGTTTCGTTTATTTGGAAAATAAAGGAGATATGGAATTCGAGGCTTCAACCTTTGCCGAGTCGGCAGATGGGCGATGGATTGCCATGGATATCGGTGATGTGGATGGTGACGGGGATATGGATTTGATCTTAGGATCAATGATTTTTGGAACAGATTACACCGATTACTTCAATACCTGGTCAAAAAATGGAATTCCTTTTCTCATCTTGGAGAATAAATCCAAATAGATCCAAATCTTAAATAGATGCCTGATAGAGGATAAATGCATAGACAAAAAAACGGACAATCCGCCAAAGGCTAAATTTCAGGTACTTTATGGGGTCTAGGTTGCCGGCCCCACTTAGCAAAGCGATCGCTGAGAACGGAATTGGGGTTACTGATGCTACGATCACCAAATATTCTCCATATTTTTCAAAAAGTAAGAGCGATTTTCTGAGCCAGAGTCTACGGATTTTGGTAAAAAGGAGCGTATCTTTTATTCGCCTGCCCAAGTAAAAATTGAATGCTCCCGCCAAATATGAAATGATAGCTAAGACACCTATGCTTAGGTAATAATTTCCCAAGTGGCCTGTCCTAAATGCCCACAACATAAACACTTCCGGTGGTATGATTCCAAACAGAATTTCAGAACCCACAAATACCGCTATTACTAACTGAGTGTTGTCATAGATACTGCTAAACCAACGTTCACGCAGATCCTCAGGAAAGATTTTATTAAAAATCAGAAAAAGTCCAATCAAAACCGCCAGAAACAGGAGACCCCTCAACAATTGTCTAATCAAAAAATTTCTTTTTTCGGTTGGGCTAACTTCCATAGGGTAAAGCTATAAAATTAAGAATAAAAATACTTTTTCAAACTCCAATTTCCAAGGATCATTTTGGCAATCCCAGACGCTAATAGTCATCGGGTTTTGATATTTCTTTTAGATTCTTAGGAATTGCTATAGACGTTTCATGACTGACTGTTGGATTGTGTTTCGTTTGTCCTTCATACCAATCTGGACGTATTAATTCCTTGAAAAGTTCGGGAAGCATTTCAATGGAATGCCCAAATCATTTAACTTTCCAGAGGTTTTAGCTATCTTCGTTTAAAATTAGAAAAAATACATATATGGAAATCACTGGCAAAATCGTACAGGTGCAGGATGAACAGTCCGGCAATGGAAGAAACGGTGTTTGGAGAAAAAGAGAGTATATTTTAGAAACCGGTGGGCAATACCCAAAAAAGGTCTGCATTGCGGTGTGGGGTGATAAGATCGACCAGTTTAATCTGCAAGCCGGTGATACGGTTAATGCAGGTATAGAAATAGAAAGTAGGGAATTCAATGGCCGTTGGTACACAGACGTAAAAGTATGGAAGGTCAATAAGGAGGGCAATGGCGCTGTTTCGGCCCCAGCTGCTGGCAATCAGCCTGATGTCACTACGTTCAGCGAAGAGAGTGGTGATGATATCCTGCCGTTCTAGGTCGATATGCTCGGTTTCTGAAAGTTAGTGGAGGCCATTACAAATGGCCTTTAAAATTTCATCTTCTGGAGAAAACTGCTGATAAAAGGGTGTAGTGGATGCTACACACAGATTGGATACTACACCCTGACTTAGTAAGACAAAATTTTATTGTTTATGAAACAGATTACACTAAATGTCGCTGACAGTAATTTGATGTTTTACTAGAGTTCATCAAAACTCTGGATTATGTAAACGTGGAAAACGTTGACGAAAAGGCTCAGGAAGAATTACAAAGTAGTCTCAGACAGGTAAAGCTTAAGCAGGAAGGTAAAATTCTTAAACAAACGGCCAAGGATTTCCTCAATGAGCTATAATGTAATAAAACGGCGGAATTTTACATAGCGTTTAATCCTACTTTTTCCACTAAATTCATTCTTAAAAAATTACCTTCCCAACGTCTTCCTCCACCCTTTGCCCTCAACTTCACTTGCGGTAGCCTCAACTTTTTCTTTGAGGCCGCTTTTGAATGTGGCAAGGTTTTTTGAAACCTCCGCATCATACGCTCCAACAATAGAAGCCGCCAAAATTCCGGCGTTTCTGGCACCGTTTAGAGCCACCGTTGCAACGGGGATGCCCGAGGGCATTTGTAATATGGATAATATACTGTCCCAGCCGTCTATAGAATTGGATGACTTCACAGGTACGCCCACCACTGGAAGGGTAGTCAGCGAAGCCACCATGCCCGGTAAATGGGCTGCTCCGCCCGCCCCGGCAACGATTACCTTCAGTCCCCGCTCCTTGGCGCTTTCTGCATATTCTATCATCCGTAGAGGAGTCCTATGGGCAGACACAATGGTCAATTCATAGCCAACTCCCAATTCCTCCAACACTTCCGCAGCCTCCGCCATAATTGGCAGGTCTGACTTGCTTCCCATGATTATTCCAACTTGTACGCTCATTATGCCTTTATTTTTAGGGTGTCTTTGATTTTCATTGCTTTGGATTTTAATGCGGTAAGGTTTTCTTCCAGAATGGTTACGTGGCCCATTTTCCGAAAGGGTTTGGTTGTTTTTTTTCCATAAAGATGGATATAAACTCCCTTTTCTGATAGTGCCTCATCCATGCCTTCTACGATTGCATCTCCTGTAAAGCCTGCTTCTCCCAATAAATTTACCATTGCGGCAGGACACCTGGCTTCCGTTGCCCCTAAAGGCATATTCATGACAGACCGGATATGTTGTTCAAACTGTGAACTGAAATTTGCCTCTATCGTATGATGTCCGCTGTTATGCGGCCGGGGAGCGATTTCATTGACCAAGACCTCGCCCTCTTTTGTAAGAAAAAGCTCAACAGCCAATATTCCCACCATATCTAATTTTTGCATAACATCTATGGCCACCTGATTTGCTTTTTCAGCAATTTCAACCGACACATCTGCCGGAGAGAATAAAAATTCAACCATATTATGCACGGGATGAAAGGCACATTCTACGACAGGAAAGGTTCTGAGTGCTCCGTTTTCGTTTCGTGCCACGATGATAGCCAATTCTTTGTCAAAGTCTATCCATTTCTCCAGCAATCCGGGTGCATCAAAGGCTTTTTCCATATCGGAGCTTTCTTTCAACAATTGGACACCCCGTCCGTCGTAACCTTCTCTCCCCAATTTATGTACCGCCGGCAAAATATCTTCCAACGCATACACATCAGCCCTATTTTCTGTCAAAATAAATTCTGAGGTGGGGATTTGGTTGTCTTTATAGAACTGCTTCTGGGTGCGTTTATCCTGAATCAACTCGATAATATGGGGTTGAGGGAACACCTTTTTTCCCTCACTCTGCAATTTATACAGGGCTTTGGTATTGACATGCTCGATCTCAATGGTGATCACATCGCATTCTTTTCCAAACCCATAAACCGTATCAAAATCCTTGAGGTCACCTTGGGTAAATTTCTTGCAAATATCCCTGCAAGGAGCGTTTTCATCAGGATCCAAAATATGGATCGTGAGATTATAGTTAATCGCTGCCTGGATGACCATTCTGCCCAGTTGTCCACCACCTAATATTCCTAATGTCTTTGCTTGATAATTTTCCTGCATCATAAAAGAGATTCACTTGGCTTGAATGGGGCAAAAATACACATATAAAACCAAAGGACCACAGAAATACTTCTGTGGTCCTTTTGAATGAATTTATTTTAAAACGACCTTTTTGCTAAAGGTACCTTTACTGAGCTATTATCATTTTACAATGGACCCGTTTACTGTGTCTTTTTAATCAAACGATAAAAAACTTACACGCCTCTACCTGATATCACCCGGAATAGTACCGCGATAATAGCTAAAACGAGAAGGATGTGAATCAAGCCACCCACACTATAAACAAAGGCACCGAAAATCCATCCTATAACAAGAATAATTGCGATTAAATATAATAAAGAACCCATAATTGAAATTAGTTTAAAATTAAAAGATAATTGTGTTAAGACAATATTTATGCCAAAAAACTAATGTCAAAACCGAATACCCATAAGTTCCATCAATTTATGGGCATTAAAATTTGGGCAGGGACCGCGCTTTATTTTGTAATCAAAGCTAATTTCATTGTCATGGATGTCATGATGAAAGCTGAAATTAGTCAATTCAGGAATGCTCGACTCCAATTCACTAAGTTCGATATCATGGGTAGAAATGATCCCTTTTGCGGGGGTCTCCAGTAGTTGCCGAATCAAGGCTTCACTCCCCATAATCCTGTCCGAAGTATTTGTGCCTTTTAGGATCTCATCCAAAAGAAAAAATACCGGTGTTCCGGATTCTGTTAATGCCAGTAACCCTTTTATCCGACTCAATTCCGCATAGAATGAACTGACACTTTCACCCAAGTTATCCGTATTCCGCATGCTGGTATACAACAAAAAGGGACCGGAATGATACTTGGTAGCCATAGGGGAGAGGCCAATATTTGCCATAACATGATTGATTCCCAAGGTTCGCATAAAGGTGGTCTTTCCGGACATATTAGAACCGGTCAATAGACCAAGCTTTATATCTTTACCCAGTTGAAAATCATTGCTTACACAGGTTTGAGGTTGGATCAGGGGGTGCCGGAGATTTTCGACTTCCAAGGTCAGATCAGCACGCCATCGAAAATCGCAGGTAACATTTTCCTCCCGCTCAAAGGAAGCCAATGATATCAGCACCTCCCACTCATCAAAAGTACGCTCCCATAACTGCATTTTGCTGCCAAACCTTTTGCGCCATTGTTCGATACGAAATAATGCTAAAAAATCTATCCAAAAGAGCAAATTGAAAATGAGATACATGAGATTTGCCCGGTTTTGAATCAGAAAGGTCTGTGATTCCAAGGCCTTTAAGGCGATGGAAGCTTCGAAACCCGTATCCACAAGCGGTTTGTGTAGTGCTTTCAAATAAGGGTCTTCAAATGACTGACTTTCCATTACGATTGCCCAGGATCTATAGGTCTTGAGATCACCCCCGTTGGGCATCGCTTTCATGGCAGCCAGCAAGGGCTTAAAAACGAAGCTCAAGAAAAAAACTCCTACAAGAATAAATATACTCAGAAATTCAAACCGGATCCAGTCAAATAAAACTCCTGAAAGCAAAACAAACCCCAAAACTGGCCCCATCACCGCAGGAATCCAATACCAGTTCCTCCAGGCATTCGGAGTCGACAGCCAGCTATAGAAGCTAGATTTGGACTTTTCTTCTTTTAAAAATGCCTTTCCAATTCCCTCAAACTCTTCCAGCAACCGACCTTTCCCTACCAGCTCCCGGATAGCTGTCCTTCGCTTATCGGAAACTGAAACATCGGTGCCAGATAGCAACCAGTTAGCTAATAGCGTTTTCGCTCCTACACTTACCGTATGGTTAATGAGTTGAAATAATGAGTGTGGGCCGAAAAGATCCAAGTCACTGGCAAATGGGTGGGTTTTGTCTAAGAACTCACCTCCTTCTTCAAATGAAGTTAATTTTCGATTCTTCCGCAGGACTTTGTCCTCTTTCATTTCTAAAATTGCCTCCAGAAACTGTTGTTTATCCTTTTCCCCGTTAAATTTTTTAATAAGGTAAATAAAGAAGACGCTCATCGGAAAAAACAACAGAGCCACGGGACTGCTATCTGATACTCCGATGACCACTACGACCAAAAGCAAAATAAACACGATTAACCTGGCAATCGATAAGCCGGCTAACCGCTTTTTGCATAAATTCAATAGCAATACCGGATCGGAAAAGTCAAAATCAATCTTCATAAGCAACGTAGGACTTCAATTCTGGAAATATAATAGCAGACAAAGATAGCACAATCTTTTCGTGTTCACATTTGACAAGGTATAGCGATAGATAGGCCTCATTCAATTTTTATGCAATATAGTTGCATTTGATATAGTGATTTAGTTATGCAAAGCGGATCACTTTTCTTTCCTATGTCGAAAACCAAGCATCTATTGAAAGTAGGTGGGACAAAGTCTTTGGGGATAGGATCAATGAATTGGCGATCATTGGCCAGGACATAAAAAAAATTGTAATGCAGGAGCTTAAAAATTGCCTTTTATCCACTGATGAAATTTTGGATTATCAAGTTGGCCAAAGTTTTACAGATACCTGGCCCATTTAATGGGCTGACCTGATTGTAGTTAGACCGTTCAGATGTAAATAGGTTTTAGTTTAATGTAACAATTACATCAATATTTTATCTTATTCAAAGTAAACCAAGGGAGTGACTTTAAATTTTGGAACGGGGCTTTTTACAAACCTCATTTTTAAGCTGATAAAGGTCACTTTATCGACTTTTAGTAATTTACAAATGGAATTTATTGTAGTTGAAATTTAGTATTTTGCTTTGTTTATTTTGAAAGTGAAATACTGCAATTTATATTTTGAATCCGATTTTTCCTCATTTACTTTTATTTCAAGCTTCCACACAAAGATTAAGCTGATCGAACAAAGCAGTGAAAAATTTAAAATTATATATCGCAAATTTTGCTTTAGGTGTCCAAATATTCGCATTTGGATCGTGTCAGCCTCTAGATGAAAAACCGATGGAAGTGACAAGTCAAATTGATGTTTCTAAAGGTGCCGAAGTACTTTCCTTATTTGAAGAAATTGATTTGATCGCGTTGACAATGATTCAGCATGAGTCTGTCAACAACCGCTCAATGACGCTAACCGTTGAGGATTTCTGTCAAGAGACATCACTAATAAAGAACACAAATGAAAAATCAGTCACTGCTGATTTCGGAGATGGATGTGTAAGTTCCAAGGGGGTCAAAAGAGCAGGTTCAATAAAAGTAATAAGTTCAGATAATTTCTGGTCGAAGGGAAGTGTTACTCAAATTGTTATGGATAGTTTCTACATCGATGGTGTGAAAGTATCCGGAATTCGGACATTGACAAATAAAGGATTTGATCAGGGTAACCGCAAATTGAATTTTGAGTCCGTTATGCACCGTGGAGAGGTTACATGGCCGATGGAATCGGCACTATTTACCGAATATTTTCATGACAGAACGATTTCTTTACCGACGGGAAAATCTGGATTTGCCTTCAGTCTGGTCGGAAAAACGGAGTTAACAGATCAAAACGGAAACTCATTATTGGCAGAAATCGTCAAACCAATGGTTTTTCAGGAATCTTGCATACAACATGGGATACCTACCGCTTCTTCCGGTAGCCTAGCAATTATTAGAAGGCAGTCAGAAACTATGGTGTTGAATTTCAATGCTATATGTGAGTAGTGAGACAGTAAATTAATTAACAGCTAAATTTTTAAATTTTTTTTAAGACAAATTTTTTTAAAACTAAGTGAAGTTGAATTGTGCATATGTGAAGTTGGAGGAGAGAAAGTGAAGTTGAAACGTGAAAAGTGACGTCGATGCACTTGA
>DATHWC010000133.1:0-18465 GCA_035460985.1 Lunatimonas sp. | reverse complement strand
TTTTTCTTCAGATGTATTTTGCAAAGTTACCACGATAAAGTGTTAAAAAACAAATTTATTGAAAAAAATTAACCTTTAAAGGTTAATTTTGAATTCATTTTTCTTTAATCGAAAACAAAGCTTAGAATTGAATTTGAGATGAAACCTGAAATTTACCTCCCAAAAGCCGTAAAAATGCTTAGCCGATTAGATTTGACTAGAAATTATGAAGAAGTCATTCGATCAGTCTTTGATCATGTGAAAAATGTAGGGACAATGGTGGTCACCTATAATGCTGGAAAAGGGATATTGAGGGCAAGACCTATGGGAGACGGAGAACCAAGATTTTCCACGGTTTCGGATTTTTCATTTAAGCCACAACATTTGAACCGAGAGTTCCAAAGAGCAAGTACACCAAGAAGGACCATGTTTTACGGATCTACGGTCAGAGAAGGTCTTAAACCCGGGGAAATAGATACTCCTAGATTAATAACATTGGCAGAATCTATGCCTTGGATAAGGGATAAGACTCTCTCAGGAATTAGGAAAATAGGTTACGGGAAATGGATTAATCAAGAGCCATTAGAGCTATTAGCAATCGTTAATAATAAAGGATTCCATGGTGTAAACTCTTTTTCTGAAGAGGTTTACCAAGCTTTTCTTAATAATCTTAGTGTCCATAGTCCTGAATACCGTAATGCAATACTTGGTTTTTACGATTTTATGGCTCAAGAATTTTCTAAAGAAATAAAGAATCCACCTGACTATCAGGTTTCAGCAATATTTTCTGATATGATGTGTAATCATCCTAACGTTGATGGAATACTATATCCAAGTTTTAGGATGGAAGGTCAAGGACTAAATATTGCAATCAAACCGGAATCAATGAGAAAGTTAGGACTGTATGCGGCCGGGGAGTTTTTGATCTATAAGAATAAGGATCAAATCATGGTGGGAAACTGTGCAAGTATAAAACTCGACGGGAATACAGCTGAATTTGAAATGAACGAGGATGAAAAGCACCTTGACGAAGTTCTAAAAATCATTGGTGTCAAATCACTTGATGAACTGATGTGATTTTTTATATAGTTATAATTTCAATTCGATAGCTTATTGGGTCCTTCACTACATTTTCTAGAAATGTTTGGCCATCGATAGGTCATCATCATACCTCATGGAGGTAGAGAGCATGGCGGGGGAGACACCCGATTGAAGGTTAAAGTTTTCAAAGACACCAACACTGTTGATCCTTGGAGGCAATCCGAAGGAAGACGGGATGGGGCCATTTCCTTTCTGATGGGGGTTGTTGCAAAGCATTCTATCTAGAAAGGGAAGCCGATAAAGGTCTACGAATTGACGGATATCCCTTTTCGGTATCAAGAGGGGGAGCTTAGGGAAAGGTAAATGATGAAATCAAAAGTCTGAAATTAGGAAATGGAAAAGGAATCCTGCGGGGCTGAGGCTTTGCTGGTTTTTTACCTTTTGGGCAATTAAAATCCAATACTTTTAAAATCAATTAAATCTAATTCCTCAATTTGAATCGCCATTGCTTCTATAGATACTTTGAATTGGTTGGCAAGAGACTCAAATGATTTACCTGAATAAATGGGGGTAGAGGCGATAAAACGGGAAAGATGCCTTTTTTCTTTGTACTTCTTTTTTAAATCACTGAGACTGATTCCTAAGTGAAATGCCACATCCTCATTTATCTTGAGTTTTTCGGTATGAAACCTAGCTAAAAACTGCGCCTTCATTTCTTTTCGGGGCATAAGGAAAAAAGCAGCGAATTTATCTGCCTGAACTTCTATGGAATCTCTTCGTGGGTTATCAATCCGCGAATCTAATTCTCTATCCCGATGGAGCAACCTTAAACTATTGTGATGAAGAATGGCATGGCCGAGCTCATGAGCCATTGTATATCGTTGAACCGGTGGAGAAAACTTAATTGCTACCCGTACTATTTTTTTGACATTGCCAATTGCTCCTGCAGTCTCTTTTGTACCATCAAAATCATTAAACACCCCAAGGCTTGGGACCTTTTTGATATCATAGCCCAAAAAGTTAAAAGCCAACTCAGCATTAGTAACGGAATCAAGGTCTTTGGATGTCGAGTCATTAAAAAGCTGCAACTGGAATGCCCGAACCGTTTTTTCAATTTCACTAACATTTACCTTGGATAAGACATTACCAATTTTAAACTGAGAATGTTTCGCCTTTTCTATTTGTCTTTGAAGGACCTTTATTTTGATTTG
The DNA here is from genome assembly GCA_035460985.1 of Lunatimonas sp. Lineage (GTDB taxonomy): Bacteria > Bacteroidota > Bacteroidia > Cytophagales > Cyclobacteriaceae > Lunatibacter. The sequence continues at coordinate 16,234 of DATHWC010000133.1, read as the reverse complement.
GGCTTCAGAGTAGGTTTTAAAATAGTCTGATCGAATCTTGTCAATCTCCAACTCAAGGTCATCAAATTCTTCGTGTCCGATAAGCTGCCTAAGGTTTAATTCGGCAATATGCAGGCTACCAATTATTACTGAAAGGGAGTTTTGGATTGCCAATGCTGAGTCTCCTCTCGCACCCTTAAAACCATTCAAAAAAACATAAAGCCCCTCTCTAGCAATTTCATGAGATAGCTTTGCGATCTCAATTACAATTTTTGTAGCTGAAAGATGATCTTGGTCTAACTTGGATTTTACCTTAAGAATCTTGTTAGGAATTCCTTCCTCAATTTCAGATGGTCACGAAGTTTCCGAGTCGTTATTACCTCGTCAAAGACAATATAATCATCATGAAAAAGCTGGTTTAGTTGGGGTATATACACATTTTCAATTTTCTCCTTTAAAACCTGCATTTGAGGCCATTCATGACCATACTTTTCTTTTTTATTCGGTTTCAATGTGATTTTTATGACTGTTAAGAACAGTTGCGCATTAACCATCACTTGCAAAGCGGCCGAACTTCCAGAACCTGGAATGTGCTTTCCAGCTCCAATTTTTTCCAACAATTCGTCTACTGATATTTTTGAAAAGTCTATTTCCATCCTTGTAACTAGATAAATCGGCTTAAACTTCCCTAAAAATACAACTAAAAAAAAATTCTAAGTGATTGGGAATCCAAATCTGAAAATATTTTTACATTTTAAGTCTGCCCATCACATATTTCATATCTCCCTCAACCCTAACTCCCTCAAGAATGTATTATGCTTCTCCCTTGCCTCCTTTGCTCTTCGGTTGATATCTGCAAAACGGAAAGACATATGCGAATGATGAAGAATGGATAGAGGATTTGAAGAACGTTTTTTATGAAATCAGTTTAAAAGACGAATCAGAAACCTATGTTGAAATACCACTAGCTGAATTAATAGGCAAGAATCTAGAATTTCAATTAGAACAAGTATGTGTTAGTGTTCTAAAATCATTTGGTATAGAAGATAAGTCTCGCTTCCCAAATTTTAAGGCATTGTATATTTTCTTGACAGAAAGGTTTAGATTCCAAGAAGATGAACTCGAAGAATTATCACCTTTTCATGAACAGCAATAATGAGACACCAGCCCTTTTAAAGGTATAATATCCGTACACCAGCCTGAACCAACTCTCCCCCTTATATCCTTTTTTTAACTTTTATATAAATTAGCAAGTATTGTTGATCAATAAATAAAGTCAGAGTTATATGAAATCGTCATCTTCGGCTAGCTGTTTTACAATGCAAAGTACACAAAAAAAGACAATCCTGAATAATCAGGACTGTCATTATTTATATGAAGTTAATAAAAGATCCGGATCAGTGAATAAATCAGCGCCAAAAAAGCGCTGTGCCTGCCTCCTTACATCCTCCCTGATCAACCTGTACCATGTTGAAATTGGAATAAGGAGGTACTCACTATTTATTTTTCTTACCGCGAAGCAACCAAACCGTTCCTGCTGTGATGGCTGTATAAATTGCCAGCTTTTTGATCAAACCCTTTTTATCGTATTTCCACTGAGCAGGCCAGCCTTTTTCCACAATAATATTGGGGAATTTTCCATGTTTGATATCATCTACAATACCTTCAATGGCATTTATCCGATCAGCCAAAATAAGTGGTATCCAGTGGCTAAACTCACCTTCTCCATACTCAAAAGCAAAGCGTCTTAATTTTCCGCTTAGGCCGGAGGGCTCTGGTCCCAAACCATACACAGCACTTACATTAGGCCGTTCGTTGGAATGCAAAACTTCCTGAATAATGGGTTGTTGCTTTTGGGCTTTTCTTTCATATTTCAATGGCCCTTCTTTTCGTTTTTGTATCGGATAGGTTGGATCGTTTTTGGGATCTGCATCAATTCCCCAACCTTTAATGTGCGAATTATCTTTTGTTTCAGAATTCATAGTTATTTTCTTTAAATGGTAACAGTTGGTGGAATTAATACTGGTTTGATCATATAATCCAGTTTATCGGAAAACATCCTATAGGCATCAGCTGCCTCCTCCAGTGGTATTCTGTGCGTAATCAACTCCTTCGGATTGATGATCCCATCCTGCACATGTTTGATCAGTCTGGGTAGCAGTCTTTTTACGGAAGCCTGTCCCGCTCGAATAGTGATTCCTTTGTTCACCACGTTGCCAAAAGGTACCAGATTCCCGGTAGGGCCATATACGCCCACTACAGAAACGATTCCTCCTTTTCTTACCGAATTGATGGCCCACTGTAATGCAGTGGCCGATCCTGCCTGTAGCAATAATTTCCTGCCTGTAATGGTTTGCAGAGCATCGCCAGCTGCTTCTGCACCCACAGCATCTATACATACATCGGCGCCTACCCAATCAGTAATTTGTTTGATAAACCTTACCGGATCCTCAATAGAAAGAAAATTATAGACTTCGCAATTCGCATATTTCTTTACAAAATCAAGGCGATATTCTTCCTTATCAATGACAATTACCCGCCCTGCCCCAAATAACCACGCACATTTAGCGGCCATGATCCCAACTGGACCTGCACCAAACACTACAACCGTATCGCCTTTTTGTATGCCGCCCATTTCGGCAGCTTGGTAGCCCGTGGGTAGAATGTCTGTGAGCAAAACGGCATCATCAAGATCCATGTTTTGAGGTATGACCATGGGACCAACATTGGCATAAGGCACTCTTACATATTCTGCCTGACCACCTTGATGACCGCCCGCAAGGTGTGAATAACCAAAAATTCCGCTCAATGCAGTAGACTGTGCATTTGATTCATGACAAGAAGAATATAATTCCTGCTCACAAAAAATGCACTCGCCACAAGCGATGTTGAAAGGTACGATCACATGATCTCCCACGCTAACATTTGTAACATCACTGCCGATTTCTGCTACAATACCGACAAATTCATGGCCAAATACACTACCTATCCTTGTGTCGGGCACGTTTCCATTGTATAAATGAAGATCAGAGCCGCAAATGCAAGTTCTGGTTACTTTAATGATGGCGTCTTGTGGATGCTGAATTTCTGGAATTGGGGCATCTTTGTCCACACGAATTCTTCGTTTTCCTCGATAATTTGTTGCGAGCATTATGGTTTATTTAAAAATTGAAAGTTAAATTTTGCACAGTTGCCAAAAGACTTTGGCGAAGGTTAAAGGTCCTAACTATGTGTTTTGTCTTATTGAAAAATTCAAAATCAATGCCAGTAATCGGTGGTTCTCTCCTTAGTTTCCTCATCTTGGTATTTTCACGGAACTGACTTTCAAAAGGCGATTTTTAATGTAAATTACCCCGTAAAATAAGTTTTCTACCACAAAGAATCCCGCATACATGTGGGCCAAACACCTCATTGTGTAACTAAAGTAACCCAATTGGGGAAGGTAATAATCTCCATTGAAATCTGATCATGAAGTACGCCCTATAACATCCCCTTGGATAGAGCCTGCCAACCGCAGGAAGGCGGTTAGAACCGAGTAAATAGTAATACCAGTATTTTTAAAAATCTAGGAGTAAATTTGAAAAATACGGCTCCAAGTACTCCGTGTCCGATCTGAATCACCGAAGCAACCATTTATAGGAATGAAGAAATTACTGAGAATAGCATTATGGACTTTAGCCATACTACTTATGTTAATAGGGAGTTTGGTATATTATCTAAGCAAGCAGATTGGCAGTTTGGATTCCTTGGAAGACCGGAAGGCAAGATTCTCCGGGTTGGCATATTATAATGCAGATACCGATCAGTTCATAAGTCCGGAGAAATTGGTCCATTATCCGGAGCAAACCACAGGAGGTGATGCAGGTCCTGCTCGGTTTTTCAAAACATCACCAAATGCACCGAAGTTTCCACTACCCAAACAGCTAATTACCAAAAGCGATTTTTCAGAAATTCCTTCGGATTTTGCTGCCTGGTGGTTTGGTCATTCTTCCTTTATTTTAGAACTGGAGGGAAAGCGTATCTTATTCGATCCGGTTTTTGAGAATGGAGGTCCCCTGCCGATTATTTTAAGAAGGTTTGATGCGTCTCCAATTAAAAGAGAGGAACTGCCTGAGATTGATTTGGTGGTCATCACCCATGATCATTATGATCATTTGGAGACTGCTACCATAAAATTTCTGGCATCTACAAACACAGAATTTATCGTGCCATTGGGTGTAGGCGCCCGGTTGGAAGGTTGGGGTATTAAGAAAAACAACATCAGCGAGTTGGGTTGGCATGATGCCAAGACTTTTGGGTCTTTGCAAATAACTGCCCTTCCAGGAATACACTACACAAGCAGAAGTTATAATGATAGAGATAAAACCCTTTGGGCCTCATTTGCAATTAAAGGGGTTGAAAAAAACCTATTTGTAAGTGGCGATACCGGATACGGCGCGCACCTGAAAGACATAGGAGAAAAATATGGTCCCTTCGACCTGGCGTTTGTGGAAATAGATGGCTGGAACAAGGGATGGCCTTTGACCCACCTCTTTCCTGATCAGGCAGTTCAGTTATGTCAGGATATAGATACACAGCTCATGTTTCCCATACATTGGGGCGTCTTTGATTTGGCTTTACACCCTTGGGATGAATCTATCAAAATGGTAGCTGACCTGGCAGCAGAAAATAACATCGAACTGGTGACGCCCATAATGGGCGAAAAAGTTGTACCCGGTCTTAGTCCAACCAGAAATTGGTGGGAAATGCCAAACAGGGACAGATAAGTTGTTGCGGGATGCTGTTATATATTTAGTTTAGGTCAATTTTTTCACCTTCCCCTTCAATCCATCTGCCTAATTGGCGTATAAGGGTCGCCTTCCAGCATGTTTCAAAATTTGATCTTTCTCTAGATTTTTTACCGATGCCGCTCAGGTGTTTGTTAACAGCAATTGAAATCAATCCCACCCTTTTTTCCACCCAATTTTTTTTTAAACCTCCAAGACCGCTTTGAGGTCTAATGCATATTCGTGAGATTTAAAATTCTTATTCTTCTCATTTTCAATCCAAGCCGGTTCTTGATGGCTTATTTCAATAATTTCCTAAATTTAACCTATGAAAACGTTGCTACTGATTTGCGTGTTAGGAATGCTTACCTGCGTTGCCTTTGCACAGGAGAAAAATGACCTCCAGGTGTTGTTGATCACCGGGGGGCATGACTTTGACAGAACCGCTTTTTTCCAATTGCTGCATAAGCTGCAGGGTATGACCTTTACCGAAGTGAAGCATCCAAATGCCAATGACTACTTTCTTGGAAATAAAACGGATGCCTTTGATGTAATCCTATTTTATGACATGGTTCAGGACATCAGTCTAGCTCAAATGGAGGGCTTTGAAAAATTGGTGGAAAAGGGCATTGGTCTTGTTTTTTTACATCATTCCATTGTTTCCTACCAGGGTTGGGACTACTACAAAAATACTGTTGGGGGTAGGTATCATGAAAGGGGTCCCATGGCGTCGAATTATAAGCATGAGGTTGATTTTAACGCAAAGCTGATTTCCCCGTCACACCCGGTGCTTCAGGGATTGGAGGATTTTGAGGTGTTTGACGAAATCTATGGAAACGTGGAAATTGGTGAAAATGTGAATCCGCTGATAAAAACTGACCATCCCGACAGCATGCCCTATCTCGCCTGGTCACAGGATCTAAACCCAAACTCCAGAAGTGTCTACATTCAGCCGGGACATGGGCCGGAGGTATTTTCTCTCCAGCCATTTCAACAGCTATTAAAACAGGCACTGAGTTGGGCAGCATTTAGGCATAGGTAAAAACATCAAAAAGCGACCAAAAATGTGAAGATGAATAGGTTCTCTATCCTGCTATCCTGAGATGAATTGTAGCTTGCAAATCAACGGGTTTTAATCAAAATCCAGCTCTCTCAATCCAAAACAGCACAAGTACAATTAGCGTAATCGCAGGCACCACCACTACCCAGTCATTCACTTTTAGCAGGCCTGGTAGTGTGATATCACCGAAATAACCTTTTTTCAAGATGCCGTCCTTTAGCTTCGGGTACATGATGGCAAATATCCAAGTGCCTATAACAATACCTGCCAATCCACCTGTAATGGCATCCAAATAACCATTGCCAACGGCACCTGCAATGGTACCAGGGCAATAGCCAAGCACAGCAAAGCCAACTCCAAAAATCAATCCGCCAATTACATTCATTCCCACCGATCCGCTCTTCAGTGAAAGCTTAACCCAACCCATTGATTTCATAAAATAAATCCCAATCATCCCGGTAGCTACAGCCGAAAGCATGATTTTCAGTACGGTAAAATCGATCAGCAACAACTGACCTACGATTACATCGTATTTGGTTGCACCGCCTTTGTGGAGCAGAAAACCGAAAACTATACCGAAAGCCAAACCAACATATAGGGGTCTTTTATCTTCTTTTTCCTCGGTATCGCTTGTTTTTGCTGAAACTTTTTTTTCTGATTCTTTCATAACCTGTTCTGTTTTAAGCAATGACAAAATAAATAATATGGGCAGCTATGATTCCTCCAATAAAAAAGCAGATGGCTGAAATCCAACTGGATACTGCAAGTTGCAAGGTGCCGCTGATGCCATGCCCGCTTGTGCAACCGCCGGCAAAGCGAGCACCGAAACCCAAAATGACGCCTCCTAGGACTGCCACAAGCACACGTAAAATGGCACTGTCACCAAATGCTGATGACCACAGTGATGGTACCCATACCCCTACTTGGAAATCTCCGGATAGTATGGCTGAAATAAAGGACCCGATTACAACTCCAATTACCAGCATCCACTGCCAATCTATCTGGAGTTTGATCTTCTCGTAATAGGACCTTTGTTTGGATTTTTCTCCCCTCACCATTTCCTCTATCATACCCCCAGCACGGGCAAAGGTGGTGGAAGTGGCAATGGGTTTTCCTGATATCAAAAAACTCAACCAACTTAATATCCCGATACCTACGCCTACTGCATAGGGCGACCAGAAGGTGTCTGTAAAAACTGAAGCTAATGTTTCCATAATCGATTGTTTTTAGGGTTAAATTATTTCTCCTTTGGACGTTTATTAGATGATAAAGAAATAAAATATTGAAACTGTGATAGCCAGAAAAAGAATGGTCATTCCACTTCCCGCTTTCATATAATCAGCGTTACGATAACCACCCGAAGACATCAGGAAGGCATTCACCTGGTGTGTAGGCAGTATAAATGAGTTTGCCGCACAGATAGCTGCCATCAGCACAAGTGGTCTTGGATCAATGTCTGCAATTCCCGCCATTCCAATCACCAAGGGTGCAAGCACAACAATTGCACCCACGTTGGACATAAAGAGTGAAAAGGCGGTAGACAGCACCCCAACCATCAACACGAAATAAACAGGATGCAAATCAACCACTACGCTCATAATAGACTCTGCCAAGAACATGGCTGTACCTGTTTTTTGCATGGCCACACCTAGTGGAATTAATCCGGCTAGCAGAAAGACAACTTTCCATTCTATGGATTCATAGGCCTCACCAATATTCAATACGCGTGTAAGGACCATGCAAATAGCTCCGGTTAAAAACGCCATTGAAATGGGAAAGCCAACCATGGCTAGGGTAATGGCCAATACAAAGCATCCTATCGCCGGCCAGGTTTTTGATTTGTCTTTATTATCCACTTCAAATGCGGTAAGAACGACAAAATCGGCGCTTTTTTTCAAACTCCGTAATTCGATCCATCTTCCATACACTATTAGGGTGTCGCCAGTAATGATTTCCACATCTGAAAAATTCCCCGCTACTCTGTCGCCTTTATTGAATAGTATGATTGGCTCCACCGCGTATCTTTTTCTTAAAGAAAATTCCCTTATACTTTTGCCGGCAAGTTCAGAGCCTGGTGGAATAATAATCTCGGCAAAACCGCTACCATTTGCATTAAAATCATCGGAAAAGAGCTTAGAAGAAGAAACCTCCTTCAGGTGAAAGTCTTTGGAAAACTGCTCTATGTTTTCGGTTGACCCCAAAAGTGCAAGTGTTTGGCCTTCTTCAAATTTGGATTCCCGCCATGGCGCATAAACCACGTCCTTCTCTTTTCCGATTCCGATCAGGTTCAGGTGGTATGTATTCCACAAGTGCGCTTCTTCTGGTGTTTTCCCAACCAATGAGCTTTTTTCGTTGATGGAAAGCAACTTTATATTATGCGGTAAATTAAGCTTTTCCACGAGCTCTTCTTGCTCCGATTTTTTATCTTCTCCAATTTCTTTTTGGGGTAAAACTTTATTTCCGAACAGTAGGAAGTAACCAATACCAGACAGCAAAAGGACAATGCCAATAGGTGTGACGCTAAATAAGTTGTAGGCGTCAAGCCCTTCATTTTTTAACAGGTCATTTACCAGAATAAGGGGTCCCGAACCAACCATGGTAAGAGTCCCCCCTAAAATGGCAGCAAATCCAATGGGCATAATAAGCGATGAGGCGGGAATTTTTGTTCTTCGGGAGACCTGCAAAATTCCCGGTAAAAAGAGTGCCGCCGCACCAATGTTCTGAATTAAGCCGGAAAGTACCCCCACTGAAATGGAAAGCAATCCTATCAAATTCCGTTTGTGATTTCCGGCTTTGCTGATAATAAATTTTGAAAATTCATCCATGATTCCCGTTCGGGAGATGCCATTGCCCAATATCATCACGCTTAACATGGCAATCACGGCATTACTGGAAAAACCGGAAAACATTTCCTCAGAATCTAAAATACCCGTCCATCCAAGTGCCAGCATACAGGCAATGGCAACAATATCAATACGTACCAGATCGAGTACCAGCATGATTACTGTCAGTCCAAGGATGACCAAGACGATGATTATTTCGGATTCCATTTCGTTGATTGGGAATTCTTTCAGCTTTAATTTAGGGTCCTTTTAAGGTGCGTTTAATCCTCCCCGCTCCATTCCGACCAGCCTCCACCATAGTTTGATATGTTATCAAAACCATTGGCAACAAGCAATGAATAAGCAACTGCAGAACGGTTTCCGCTATTACAATAGATAATGACCTCTCTGTTTTTGTCTATTTTTTCAAAATTCTCATCCAAGGTTCCTATATACAGGTTTATGGCCCCGTCAATATGTCCTTCTTTAAATTCAGATTTCTTTCTTATGTCAATTATTTGCACATCGTCAGCCGACATTTTTTCTTCTACAGCGGTTTTATCCACAGATTGGTAAGACTGTAAATTTCCTTTCTCAAAATCCGCAAGTTGTTCGGGAGTAATATATCCATGAATATTGTCCATACCTATCCGCATCAATTTTCTGGTCAAGTCTTCTATTTCATTGGATGGTGCAATTAGCACAAAGTACTCTTCGTAATTCAAGAACCAACCCATCCACGTTGAAAAGGATTTGTCGTTGGGGATATTTAAGGTTCCTTTCAAAAAACTAGCGGCAAATTGCTGCTTAGGCCGGGCATCAATCAGTTTTTGTTTATTCTTTTTTGCGGCTTTGTATTCCTCTTGATTTAAGTTTTTGGTTTCCGGTACTTCAGTGAGCAGTTTTCGGTCTACCTTATTGAGCTTTTTCATCATGGCAAAATACCTTGGTGGCTCAGGTTGGTCAGCCAATAGTTCTTTGGTGAAGGCAGCTTCGTTATTCAATAGTTGTAGTGCCCAGTTTCTGATTTTTTCATATCCAATGGTGGACATATTTACAGCTCCTAAAGATTTGCCGCATGCTGAGCCTGCGCCATGACCGGGCCATAACAGAATGTAGTCTTGCATTTTCACAAAATCCTGCAAGGAATCAAAGAGGTCGTGTGCTCCTTTTTCTTGGGTATCTTTCATACCCGCTGCCTGCTCTAACAAGTCTGGCCTTCCCACATCGCCAACAAATACAAAATCACCGGAAAACAACATGGTAGGTTTATCAGTGGCCGGATGATCGGTCAACAAAAAGCTCAAATGTTCGGGTGTATGGCCAGGTGTAAAGATCGCTTCAAAGGAAACTTTACCTAACTTAATTATATCACCATGCTTTACTTTGTTGTGTGGGAACTCATATTTCCAGTCTTTGCCTCCTTCATCCGAAAGGTATAGTTCTCCTCCGGTAAGCTCCGCCAATTCCCGTGACCCACAAAGAAAATCCGCATGAATATGCGTTTCCAATATATGGGTGATCTTAAAATCATTTTCTTTGGCGATTTTTAGGTAGGTATCCACATCTCGTTTTGGATCAATTACCGCTGCTATTCCACCTTTTTGGCAACCAATAAAATAACTTGCCTGGGCTAAACTTTTGTCATATACTAATTCGAAATACATGTTTTATGGGGTTTGGTTTAAGTACTATAGATTTTTCAACTTACTATGGTTAATTCGGACAACTAGCGGATTATCAACAAAAACCTGGAAGGTTTGCAGCTTTGAGGATTTATTAATTATGTCCATTACCTGTAAACAAGTAAAATGATAAAATATATGAATTAAGCATGCCATACTATCTTGATATATATTTTAAAAAAGACAGATTGATTAATCCGACCAAAGTTTTTGATAGAGTTGATCTATTATGATAGACTCTATTTACTGGGGTAGAATTCGGTATTAGCTTTTTTGTTGTATAATTACCCTAAATCTCCAAATACAAATTCCACACCACCTTTAAAGTGAAAGCTGGTTCCCACATCTTCGCCATCTCTCTGTCTCACAATCCGTTTTTTTGTGTTCTCCCCACAGATATTTCCCCAAAATGGGGATACTCTCGCACTCCAGTTTTCTTACATAGTTCCTATCCATGTGTTGGTCAGGAACTCAGGATCATCGCCTCCGTCTCATAAAACTGAGGTTAAGACTAGAACATTTTTCAATATTATCAGTCAATTATTGCCGGCATCAGTCCAAAAAAAGCATATCCTGTTGAATCCACCTGTGGGAATTTCGATTGCTGTTTTCATGCCCTTCCACCCAGTGGTTTTAAAAATTAGAGGTTAATAATGTGCGTTTTGGAAGAAAGGTCAGTGGGGTCACTGACCATGGGGGAAGTGAAGTAAAAAAGATCTGGGGGACTGTCCTGGTAGGGGGGGTGATCTTATCCCCTCTTTTTGCGGAATTATGGAATGGGGGAAGTGGTTTTTCTTTGACAGCGTTTTATACACAGTGGCCTTTGCCGCTCCAACGCCGAGGGACGAACGCGTCCAAGAAAGCCCATTGCCCTTTGAATCCCCGTTTATCAATTACGTCCGATTTCAATTTGTTTCGTTTTGGCTACAGACAGTGTGTAATGTTTTACATCTTCTACATCCTGCTCTGATAAGCGCTCTTTGAATTTCGGCATGCCTTTAACAAGATACTCTCCATCTAAAACAATTTTTTTGAATTCGGCAAATGTCTCCGGAGAAGAATAGCTAAGGTCGGGAATAACTCCCCCTCCATATAATTTATGGCAGGAACTACAATTGGGTTTGTTTATTGACATGGTAGGTTGGGTTTAATGACCTACCTACGAGTAAGTTAACTAAACTTTAAACAAAAACAAATAAAAATATGTTCAGTCAAAATTTTTAGTATTTTATACTAATTTTTTGGTTAATTAATTTGTTTTACTCTAAAAATTTAGAATACAACAAACTACATATTTCTACTACATTTTCATACTTTTTAATACACCTATCCTATGAAGTTGATGTTACAACAGTGAACTGTTTCCCTTTGTGTATTTCCGAGACGTAGGGGTGGAGAAAGTCACCTTTCCACGATTCCATAGTAAATCTTATTGTTTGCTATCTGCCTACTCTAAATCGGTTTTCGGCGTACCCCTCTTTGACGACAACTGCTTAATCCTGGGATGTTGCTACCCGTTAGTTTTTCAATACAATTCGGAAACGCGCCTTTCCAGATTCCAGGTGTTCCAGGGCTTCATTGACTTGAGACATAGGGAATTCTTCTGTAATCGGATAAATGTCATGTCGTACGCAGAATTCCAACATGGTACGTGTCAGGGCGGGGCTTCCAAGAGGACTTCCTGTAACAGACTTTTCTCCCATAATCAGAGAAAATGCGGGTATAGCCATAGGCTCCAATACTGCCCCCACGTTGTGAAACTTTCCTTTTGGGGCTAACGCTGTCAAATACGAATTCCAATCTAAGGTCACATTGGTTGTATTGAGAATGAAACTCAAACTTCCGGCGATTTTTGCCAGTTCCTCGGGATTAGTGGAATCCACAACCCGGGTGGCTCCCATTTCCAGTATGGACTTCTTTTTATCAGGGTTGGAGGTAAAAGCGATGACTTCACAGCCCCATTTGTTTAGGAATTTGAGTGCCATATGACCTAGGCCCCCGATGCCGACGACACCAACTTTATCAGTTGCTTTGACTCCGGCTATAATGATTGGATTGAACACGGTAATTCCGCCACAAAGCAAAGGGCCAGCCTTGTCCAGATCGATACCTTCGGGAAGTAGAATAGCCCAAGACCAATGGCTACGCACATGGTCTGCAAAGCCACCATGTCGGCCAGCAATAGTGAATTCGGCAGTTGTGCATAAATGATGGGAGCCATCCATACACTCGTGACAGGACATGCAGGATCCCGAAAACCAACCCAATCCGACCTTGTCCCCTACCTTTACATTTTTGACAGCATTGCCTGCTGCGACTACTTCACCTATGATCTCATGGCCAGGTACAATGGGGTAGGCCGTCATTCCCCAGTCATTGTTCATCATGCTGAGATCTGAATGGCAGATTCCGCAGTTGATCACCCGGATATCGACTTGTTCAGCACCTAATTCTCCCATTTCGTAAGAAAAGGGGGCTAGTTTTTCATGTGGGCCGTTGGCGGCATAAGCGGATACGTTCATATTTTTATTTGAGTTAAATTGTGGTTAAATGTTTTATCAATTGGAAATCAAACTTTTAGTATTGTATTAAAACCTATATGATGTTCTTCTTTATTTCTTATTCCACTGAAGAATCATCTCGGTAGTAAAAAGCGGAATGACAAGGGTTAGGGATTTGTCCATAGGTAATGTGATTTACTTAGTCATTGCCTCATGTAATTTTTTCGTATCCACATATTGTTGAAAAGCAATCACTTTCCCGTCTTTCAATTTCCAGAAATGGGCCACTTGGGCATTGTATGTTTTTCCTTTTTTGGTTTTGGCATCATAGCGTAGGGTGGCCAATACTTTGTCGTTAAACATCTCGTGCAGCTCGATATCCTTCAAATTAAAATATTCATGTTCCTCACCAATGCGGGCAAAAACACCATTCAGCACCGCATCTGGTCCTTTATATGGATTGCCATCTGCATACGCATTGCCTTCAGCCTCATTCCAAACTATATTTGAATCCATCATTCCCAGAACTGTCGGGATATCGCCTATAGCAAAAGCTTTGTAAAGTCCTTCTATAATGGACTTGTTTTGGGTTGCTTTTTTAATATTATCTTCTAAGGTTTTCATGATTAATTATTTTAGGTTTTATTGATTTATTCTTGATGCACTTCCAATTCAATTTCGGTCAAAAGGGACAGAAAGATGGGCTAAACTGAAACTCAAATTTCTTTTATGTCTATTCTTTTCGTTTAAATATTTACTTGCTCTCTTTGATTAGGAGCCTAACCTCCTCGGCTCTTTCCCGAGAAACTTCCATACCCAATTCAGCAGCTTTTTCATAATACTGGATTGTTTTTTTATAGTTCTTGACATTCATATAATATTCTCCCATACTGTCATAAGCATTTGCTTCATTTGGCGCCAATTTGATGTATTTTTTAAAGGCTGATTTAGCTGATTTCATATCGCCAACCTCCATATGCGCATAGCCTAGCATATTATAACCACCTGCGCTTTTCGGATCTAATTTGACGAGCTTCTTACCGTTTTCAACTGCAGCTTGATAATCATTATTTATCCAATAATTTATAAACAAACCCAAGTCATACACTTGCGGAACATTAGGATAAGCAGTCACCAACTCGCTAAAAACAGGAGATAAGTCTCCTTTGGCATCACTTTTCAGTATTTCCAATGCCTTCCGCATGGATTTTTCTGCCGGATTCAATTGGCTTTCAGGGATCGCCAAAGCTTTGCCAGCCATCTCCTCAAAACCATCGTACTGATTCAATCCCATCATGCCCAGTGCTGAATGAGCATAAGCCATAAAGAATTCCGGATCTTCTTTTACGGCTTTCTGAATAGATTCATTGTAAGCACGAACATTCGCATTTTGGGCCGAATTGATAGCATCATGATAATATTGCTTGGCGGCGTCAGAATCTGTGGATACAGGTAAATAGTATCCTTGTGCTTGGACTGCCTGAAAGCCAAAAAGAATCATTATAAGTAATAATAAATTTTTCATAATTTTTTTGTTTAATTGTTAATGATAGAATCTAGACGCTCAAGGCTGTATTAACTAAAACTACCTTTTGATTTTTGGAAATAAAACCCATCAAGGACGAAGCCACCCCTTTTTTGTCCGAATGCATAGATTTATTTTCCCTAGAAAAAATGATCAATTGGTAACCCTTCTCTGTTCTTCCTGGGAGCCTACCTTTCTGTCTCTGGTCCCTTTGATTTTGCTGTTACCAAACTTGCAGGTGTAGGTAGCCATAAACACCCTTTTTTCAAACTTGAGCCTACCTGTAATTTCCAAATCAGCACCATCGAATGATCTCCACCTGAGTTGACTGGTTTCGAGTATATCGTTGCAGGATAATCTTAACACTCCTGCCTTTTGGAAGTCTTTTTGGATTCCCAGATTGAGAAAGCCCCGCGAAAGTACCTTGTAATATCCCATGATACTCGGAGACATATAATACCCCATCAACTCAATGGTGTATTTTTTGGGAAGTGTAAAGGTATTTGTGAGCACTACTTGAATACCTTTCTGATCAACATCATAAGCCTCTCCATTCAGTTCTGAATTGACTTTCTGATAATTTGCCGTGAAGTTGTTTTGGGTTTCCCACCAAGAAGTCACTTTCAAGGGGAAAGCGACAATCATGGATACCGTCTGCCTTTGGTCGATATTTTCTGTTTTAAGGAATACGGTGTTGGTCTCTTCATTTAGGGTAGGTTGAAATTGTGCGATTAAATCTTTATCCATACTATGCTGTATCGAGAAAATCCAACTTTTGTAGGAATAATCTGATTTGAGGGTGTTGGTATAGGTAGGCAGTATGTTTTCATTTCCGGCGAAAAAGGTAAAAGGGTCAGAAAAAAACACGAAAGGTGCCATCTCATTGAAAGTAGGGCGGGTAATCCTGCGTCCATAAGATACCTGTACCAGGTTGTCAGCATTTATTTTTCTGGATAAAAATGCCGTTGGAAAGAAATCCCCGTAATGCCTGTCAACAATTTTTTCTCCTGAAACGGTCGTCAGGTTAGTTTTGGTGTTCTCGTACCTTAACCCTGCATTTAAGGTGGTTTTTTCATCAAATTCAATTTTTGCTGTGGAAAAAGCTGCCAGAATATCTTCATTGAGAAGGCCATCGCTGCTGAAATTGGGATTAATTATCCAATCTGAATCAAGTTTTTCTTCGAAAGTAACTGTATTGGTGAATTTTGAAAAAGTGCCCCGGACACCTGATTCTACGGCTACTGATTCCCCGATTTTCATGGAGTGATTAAGATCTGTCACCCAAAGCTCAATTGGGGTATCTTTGGTTATTCTGAATTCTTCTGAACCGATCAAATCATTGGATTCATCATAATTCATAATGGTATACCCGGATGGGTTGGAATTTTTGTAGGTCAGGTAATCTACATTGGTACTGATGACCTGACCATTTTGGAATGTATGCTGAAGATTGATATTGCCCATGATATGACTCCATTTATTAACTTCTACCGTTGTCATTCTAAAAAGGGTATCCGGGGAGATGGAATAATTGGATTTTGTGACATTGGGTGCAGTCATATCCCAACGGTTAGTATAGCCACTGACCAAGCCACTTAAGATGGTGTTTGTACTTAATTTGTAGTCAAAACCTGCCTGATAATTGATGGAGTTTCTCGTGGAAAACCGATCGGTGTTTGTATCAATGCCGATGTCTTCAAATCCGTTGTTGTTGCCTCTAAATTGTTCCCATTCCTGAACCTGATCTACATAAGTCGTGGACAAAAGTCCAAACCAACTGAATTTTGGCCCTTGATGGTTGAGATTGAAGCTCATATTGCCATTGTAGCCTGATCCATAGCCTTGTCCGATGGTCAGGGAGCCATTGGTGCCTATCATATCATTGTCCTTTTTCAT
>DATHWC010000132.1:0-2527 GCA_035460985.1 Lunatimonas sp. | reverse complement strand
ATCACCCTGCTATTAGTTACTTCTCTTTCTGCCCAAAAATCAAATAATTTAAAACCTATTGTAATTAAAGACCAGGGCAGTTTTACAGTGGGAGGATCAGTGGTGAAGGCACCGGGGACTTTTGACCCTATCAAACATGGCGCATTTAATCCTGCCGATCAGGCCTCGGAAGGTCAGACCTTGCATGGAGATCATGCCTATGTATTTTACCAGGTACCAAGGAAAGCAAAGAAACTTCCGCTGGTTTTCTGGCACGGCTTCGGACAGTACTCCAAGACATGGGAATCCACACCCGATGGAAGAGAGGGCTTTCAAAATATCATTTTGCGGAAGAACTATCCGGTATATATAATTGACCAGCCCCGACGTGGACGGGCGGCAAGGAGCACCGTGCCGGGTACTATATCTGCCAAACCGGATGATCAGCTTTGGTTTGGAATATTTCGACTGGGAGCCGGAAACGACTTTTATCCCGGGGTCCAATTCCCAAAAGATCCGGAAGCATTGGATCAGTTCTTCAGACAGATCACACCTGACACCGGACCTATTGATTTTGAAGTGAACACGGAGGCTGTTTCTGCTCTTTTTGATAAAATCGGCGAAGGCATCCTGGTGACGCATTCCCACAGTGGTGGGCAAGGCTGGCTAACCGCACTTAAAAACAGCAAGATAAAAGGAATAGTATCCTACGAACCGGGGAGTAATTTTCTGTTTCCCGAAGGAAATGTTCCTGAGCCAATTAACTATGTCGGTGGGTCATTAAGAGCTGTAGGAGTGCCAAAAGAAGATTTTCTAAAACTGACCCAAATCCCCATCATTATATATTACGGGGACCATATTCCCACAGAACCGGTAGAGAACCCCGGTCAGGAACAATGGAGAGCTGCACTAGCCATGGCCAAGCTTTGGCGGGATGCAGTCAATCAGGCAGGAGGAGATGTGACCTTGGTCCATTTACCGGAAATCGGTATCAAAGGCAATACCCATTTCCCTTTTTCAGATCTTAACAATCTCGAGATTGCTGATCTGATGTCCGATTGGCTAAAAGAGAAAAGATTGAATTAATCAATTAACAATATAACCATATTAAAAATGTTTAAACCAGACCAATTATGAAAAACACCCTATTAGTGATAGTATTTATATTACTTAACAGCACCTATACAATGGCCCAAAATACAGATAATGAAAAAGAAATCATCCAACTCTCCAAAGACAAATGGGAATGGATGGCTGATAAAAATATTGAAAAGCTAAAGCCACTTTTCCACGAAAATGCAAAATTTGTGCATATGAGCGGTACCTGGGGAACGGAGAGGGAACTCGAAATCATCGAAACAGGCAGCATCTGGTATAAGCAAGCGGATGTACATGATACGGCAGTAGAAATTTTTGAAAATACCGCGATTGTCTGGAACCGGATTACACTTGCAGCGGTAGTCCGGGGTGATGAAGTTTCGACTGAATTTACAGTAACAGAAGCTTACAAAAAAGAAGGCAATGAATGGAAATTGTTGGCCTTGACTTTCAGCAGTGTACGGGACACGCATGAAATTCATTAGTGATATTTGAACCTGACAGGTTTAAAAACAGAAAGCATATTTCTTAAAAGAAACTTAAAACCTGTCAGGTTTATCGGATTACCTTATGTTTATCGTCAATTAATCTTAGCACCTAAAAAAAATAACACTATGCAAGCAAAAATTATCGGACTCTTTGTATTCATTTTAAGTGTACAAGGATCCTTCGCTCAAAATTCTTCGGCAGAGCAGGAAATCATCGATCTTTCCAAAAAAAAATGGGAATGGATGGCTGATAAAAAGGCTGATAAGCTTGCCGACCTTTTCCATGACCAATCAGTTTTTGTACACATGGGAGGTGCATGGGACAAAGAACGTGAGGTAAACATCATCAAAGGTGGCGGGATCTGGTACAAAAAAGCGGATATCCATGAGGTATCTGTTGAGATCATCGAAAACACCGCTATTCTATTAAACCGAATAACGCTCTTGGCAGAGGTAGGCGGAAATGAGGTTACCAATCCCTTTATGGTCACTGAAGTTTATATCAAAGAGAATGGTACTTGGAAAATGGGCTCACTATCCTTTACTAGGTTGATGACTCCTGGACAATAATTTCCATCTATGCAAAATTCCCTGAAATATTTCTTGCTGTGTATTTTCCTTTTGTCATCCCTAGGTAGTTCCTGCCAAACCAGTGAATCCCCAGAGATTGCTCCAGTGAGTTCAGATCGAATCCTCATCGTCTATTTATCACGAACCAAAAACACGAAGACTGTAGCGGAGATTATCCAGCAGGAAGTAGGAGGGAATTTGGTGGAATTGGAGCTCGAAGAACCTTATCCTGAAAATTATCAAGCCATTGTGGACCAAGTTAGTCAGGAAAATGAAACGGGCTATCTTCCTCCCCTTAAGACGGAAATCGAGAATATTAACCAGTACGAGGTGATATACTTGGGTTTCCCAACCTGGGGGATGCAGCTTCCCCCACCGATGAAGAGTTTTCT
>DATHWC010000131.1:0-27518 GCA_035460985.1 Lunatimonas sp. | reverse complement strand
CAGATTTTTTAGTGATTTTTGGAGCAGTTCAAAATCATTAATCCCAGCCGCCATGCCTATTCCCATGATTGGGCCCATAAGAGGGGATATTAACATGGCTCCAATAATGACTGCTGTAGAATTAACGTTAAGTCCCACCGACGCTACCAGAATGGCGAAAATCAAGATCCAAAGATTGGCTCCGCGGAATTCTACGTTTTTCCTTACATATTCGATGGTCTCCATTTCATCCTCTTTGCCCTCATGAAGATCAAATCGATCTTTGATGAAGTAAAGAAAGGTTGCAAACCGCTCTGTAATCCAATTTACATTTTTGTTGTCAGGAACCATAAGCTTCAAAGTTTCGCAATTTCAAAAGTAGGTAAAATTAAAATTCCACGGCTATCATCCCGTTCAAAATATAAACATTGCAAGCTAATATCCTCTATGTGATAATTATTACATCATTGATGGAAGTATACTCTTAAATTCGAATATAAATAAATTCAACCCAATAAACCATGACACATTATCAAATCGTAATTATCGGGGGTGGGACAGGCGGAATAATGGTTGCTGCTCAATTGAAACGGGCAGATAACGCCCTAAATATAGCAGTTATAGAACCGTCTTCCGATCACTATTATCAGCCAGCATGGACGCTTGTAGGCGCCGGTACCTACGACATGAAAAAAACTGTCCGCAAAGAGGAACAATTTATCCCAAAAGGGGTGACGTGGATTCAAGATGCCGCTAACAAAATCGACCCAACATCCAACACCGTTGGTACCAGCCATTCCGGTGACATTTCCTATGATTATTTGGTAGTTGCTCCAGGATTGGTAATGGACCTGGATGGAATCCCTGGCTTAAAGGATAGTCTTGGTAAAGATGGTGTATGTTCAAACTATACAGATCCAGAATACACTTGGGAGGTACTTCAAAATTTCAAGGGGGGAAATGCAGTCTTTACCCAGCCAAATACGCCAATAAAATGTGGGGGTGCACCACAAAAAATAATGTATCTGGCAGAAGATTATTTTAGAAAGCAAGGGCTTCGAGAAAAGACAAATGTAATTTTTGCTACTCCTGGATCGGTGATATTTGGGGTGCCGGATTTCGCCAAAACGCTCAACAAAATCATACAAGAGCGGGATATCATTTTCAAACCTTTTTACAATCCAACGAAAATTGATCCTATTAATAAGAGGGTACACTTTAACTATTCTCAAGCCGGTGTAAATAGTTGTATAGGGACAGAAGACAGCAAGATAAACGAGACAATTTCCGGGGAAACGGAAATCACTATGCCTTATGACATGCTACATTTGGCACCTCCCCAAAAAGCTCCGGATTTCATTCGAAACTCACCCATTGTTCATCAAGATGGGCCTTCAAAAGGATGGGTAAAAACAGATATCCACTCCTTACAACACTTGGATTTTCCGAATATATTTGCTCTAGGAGATGTAGCTGCACTTCCTACAGCAAAAACTGGAGCTGCAATCAGGAAACAGGCCCCGGTGCTCGTGGCAAATCTTCTTCATATGATTAAAGAAGGATCACTTTCTTCATTAAGCTATGAAGGATATTCTTCCTGCCCCTTGGTTACCGGATATGGTAAAATGGTTTTAGCAGAATTTAAATACAATAATGTACGGGACAGTGACCCTATTTTAAGCAAACTGATGGATACCAGTAAAGAGCAATATGCCCTTTGGTTGCTCAAAAAATACGGACTCCCTTATTTATATTGGAATAAAATGCTACGGGGAAAGATGTAGTTGGTATTTCCCAACCTTACCAAATTAATGATGCACATGAAAATAATCCACTCCTAAAGATAACAGGGTGGATTATGCGTTTTTTTTGTTCCATATGACATCTGTCATATTTTTAATAGATTTTTAGCAAGTATTTTCCAAAATTGAATACGTAACTTTGGGTTTAACCTATCAAATTAACTTGTTATGGATTTTTCTCTTAAAGATTACGGCATCGATGTTCCTACCATATTGCGCAATTCCCAAACTGCTGTGCTATACGAATCTGCCTTGAAACTTGAAAAGGGGTCTGCAATTTCCAGCACGGGAGCCTTGTTGGTGTATTCGGGCAAACGCACTGGTAGAAGTCCCAAAGATAAGCGGGTAGTTAGACAAGAAAACTCAGAACAGAACATTGATTGGGGTGCTGTAAATCAAGAAATGGATGAGCGTACCTTTATGGTAAATCGTGAACGGGCAATTGATTATTTTAATACCCGTGAGCTATTATATGTGGTAGACGCATTCGCTGGATGGGACCCTAACTATAGGCTGAAAATACGAATCATTTGCACTAGAGCCTACCATGCCCTTTTCATGCAAAACATGTTAATCATGCCCACAGAGAAAGAATTGATGGATTTTGGAAAACCTGATTATGTTATATTCAACGGAGGTGCATTTCCAGCTAATTCATTTACTACTACCATGACTTCCAAAACAAGCATTGGCCTTAGCTTGGAACGCAAAGAAATGGTCATCCTCGGAACTGAATATGCAGGTGAAATGAAAAAGGGGATTTTTTCTGTCATGAACTATCTAATGCCCTTGGAGAACGTATTACCCATGCATTGCTCTGCCAATGTGGGTGAGTCTGGTGATGTCACCGTTTTGTTCGGACTTTCCGGGACAGGAAAAACCACCCTCAGTGCTGACCCAAACCGTAAATTAATAGGAGACGATGAGCATTGCTGGAATGGAGACGGCGTGTTTAATATAGAGGGAGGCTGCTATGCAAAAGCCATCGACCTGAGCGAGGAGCACGAGCCGGACATCTTTCGGGCAATTCGTTTTGGTACCGTTTTGGAAAATGTCGTTTATGACCCTGAAACCCGCATAGTCGATTATTCTGATACCCGAATCACTCAAAACACCAGGGCATCCTATCCAATAGATTTTATTGCCAACACCCAAA
The DNA here is from genome assembly GCA_035460985.1 of Lunatimonas sp. Taxonomy (GTDB): domain Bacteria; phylum Bacteroidota; class Bacteroidia; order Cytophagales; family Cyclobacteriaceae; genus Lunatibacter. The sequence goes on along the minus strand of DATHWC010000131.1, from coordinate 24,581 downwards.
TACCCTGCATGGCTGGCCATCCCAAGCACATCATCTTGTTGACCTGTGATGCGTTTGGAGTTCTTCCCCCTGTCAGCAAACTTACTCCAGAGCAGGCTAGCTATCATTTTATTGCAGGCTACACGGCAAAAGTTGCCGGAACTGAAATGGGGGTTAAAGAGCCATCAGCCACTTTTAGTGCGTGTTTCGGTGCCGCATTTATGATGTGGCATCCCAACAAATACGCCACACTGCTTGAAAAAAAGATGAAAGAACATGGCACGACTGCCTGGTTGGTGAATACCGGTTGGAGTGGCGGGGATTATGGGGTGGGTTCACGAATAAAACTGAAGTTTACCAGAGCAATAATCGATGCTATCCATCATGGCAGTTTTGAAAATGTGGCCTTTCAAAAAGAGGCAAACTTTGGGCTTGAAATTCCATTGACCTGTCCTAATGTGCCTTCAGAAATATTGATTCCCGAAAATACTGGGGAAGATAAAGAAAAGTTCAAGACCATTAAATTAAAATTGGTAAAACTCTTTATCGATAATTTCAAACAATTCGAAGACAAAGTCAGCCCTGAAATCGCAGAGGCCGGACCAAAAACAACCTAAACTCAATTTGAATCTCACGATTTATACCTTGATGCTTTACCACGACGGATGCTATGGGAAAAATACTTCATTTACAGATAGTTAATCTAAAAATGACCTTCTAACCAAATTGACTTGTTTAGGAAAAAGCATTGAATGAAATAGTGAATTTCACGCCATGCCCCAGCTTACTCTCGACAGCAATTTTCCCTCCCAACGAAGTGATGTGGTTGTGGATCAAATACAACCCTATGCCTTTACTATCAGCATAGTCATGGAATTTTTGCTGAAAGCCAAATATTTTGTCACCAACCTTTTCCAAATCAAACCCCTGACCCTCATCAGCATATATCAATTGATTAATTCCGTTTTCCTGTCGCGAGGATATGCTAATTCTAGCATAATCGCCTGTTTTGGCATATTTAATGGAATTGGTAAGTAAATTGAGATAGATACTTTCCAGAAATGGCCCATTAAACCTAATTGAACGCAACTCAGAGAAGTCTGTTTTGATTTTGGCGTTGGAATACTCAATTAGTGAACTAAGAGACAACTTAACTTTATTATACACATGCTCCAAATCCAACAAGTCAACTTTGCTTTGTACAAGCTCTTTTTGCCCCAATACATCTACATAAGAATCCAACGTTGACTTCATTCCATCTGCAGATAGCTTCAACATGCTCATAAGCTCCAAAGTCTCGGGATCCTGTAGGGAAGAAAGATCCAATATCTCAAATAGCGCCAATAAGTTATTCACTGGAGCTCGTAGGTCGTGAGAGGTAGTGATAGTAAGATCTTTGAGTTCCTTATTTGCTTTTGTTAGAGAAGCAAGTAGGGCATTTCTATCTTCTTCCAGGCTTTTTTTGGCCGTTATATTTTTTGCAATGGCATAAATGAGCCCATCTTCTTTTGCAGACACGGAGGTCCAAGAAAGCCAGATTATTTCGCCCGCTTTACTTATATATCTGTTTTCAAAGTTCAGCAGGGAATTTCCGGTAATAACGCTTTCACGGCTTTTAACGGTTTTTTCATAGTCTTCCTGATATACAAAAGAATTAATTGGCCTGTTGTATAATTCCTCACTCGAATACCCCATTAATTTAAAAAAGGCGGGATTAACCTTCTTAAAAAATCCATCATATCCAGCGATGCAAAGCAAATCTGGTGATAGATCAAAAAATAACCTCATGTTATATCCAAAGTCATCTTTGATCGGTAGATCAATAGAAACATTTTTCATATACTGTTATAAACTTTTTATATGTATAAAAAATCACGTTGGAAAGTTCAGCCCGATACTGCCAAAACAGGCGTGAATCCGGCAGGAAAAATACTAAACAATTGGTTATTAGAGAAGTAAAATCAACTTTTTTAATTACAAAAGGTGAAGATAATTCTCCACCTTTTGCATTGACCTCAGAAACCCTTAGAAAGCGGTCTTAAAGCCTTCCATCTTTTGATCAACCTGGGTATCGACCATAAATGCAAGTCTCGTTTTATCCCATGCCATGGTAACTTTTGCCACTTTGTTGTTCTCCGCAGAAATGCTATAGGTTAGTCGTTCTTGGACGTCGTTGGCCGTCACTGGAGTGGCCTTCACCGCTACAATATCATCATTCGATAGAGCAGTCTCGTCCACCTTTCCATCTTTGGTATATGCATACACTGCATTTCCCTTGCTGTTTATGTGAACCGTCCACTCACCAGAAGCTTGAGGAGTAATGAAAACCGTGTATTTACCGGCGGGGATATTCTTATCACCGATGCGAACGGGCGTGCTGAATTCGATGGTTGTTGGTGCATTGGCACCCGCTCTCCAGGTAACTCCAAACTTTTCCAACTCTCCAAAGACTTTCCTGCCTTTCACTGCCGGTGAAGAATATTCCATACTGATCTTTGTAAATCCAACCACTTGGGAAACATGTGCTGCCGGGCTTGGGGCAGGTGCAAACATTTGGGCTTGACTTTGCCCTGTGGCGAACAAAAGCACGAGTGCTGTAAGGCTCAATAAATAAATGCTGACTTTTTTCATAGCGGGTATTTTATTTTTTTGTTTTTTATTTGAGTAAAAATACTACATTCGATTAACTATACACCGAAATTGTCACGAATTGAACCGCAATTTTTATGAATGGGATCAGACCTTATAAAACACCAACTGGTAGATCCCTAGTTTTTAGAAAGTCCGGACACACCTGATAGCATAACCACTTCCTTTATTTAGAGGGTATTGGCCCCCATATCCCTTGAAATTCTGTCCCCATACAAAACCAATGTTGTATTCCGAGGAACTCCAATACATGTCGCCCGTAAATCCACCAAGTTCATCCTTAAGTTGAAATAGTATGTCTAATTCTGCTTTTCCCGGTATATACCAATCACCATAGTTTCCATCCTGACAAGAAGCACATGCCGTGGCTGCAAATTCGCCTAACGTATTATCTGCCGTATATTGTGCGATAATTAAGCCGGTGTTTCTTTCTCCCGCAAATAGGCCGTCCCCTACCGCATTAATAAGCCGATCACCGTGATCTCCAAAAAGCTGGGGAGTCGATGTCCTTCCGTTTCTCCAGGTGATATCGCCATGCTGGTCATTTTTAGCAGCTATAAGGCCATGGTTGCCGGTTTCATCCAGCCATACTATTACTCCGCCGCCAAAATGCTCCCCGACATACCTTTTTCCCGATACGGCATCACCAGATCCTCGTTTCTTATCAACCTCAGATTCACTGGGGAAATGTGGTTCTCTTCCCGTTATAGAGTGATTTTTCAGCGTCAAACTTGTGCCCGCTTGATCTCCAGTTGGGAGTACAATACGAAGGTTGGACGTCCCACGCCCTTTGGAAGATGCCAACCAATCAGGGCCATGGCCTTGAAAGTCTCCTTCCAGCTCTAACGCCAGTTCTCCCACCTTCCTACTAGGATCTGCCACGGTGATTTCGGTAACTTCTGAACCATTCATTTTAACTAAAACCATTGCTGCAGAAGTCGAGGAAATGGTTAACCCATTCGGCAAAGCTACCTTTCCCGGTTCGTAAAATACAATTTGGCCCATGTTTAACTCTCGATGCCACACTGACTGGATCTGTGAAGTATTGGAAATCACCTGAAGTTTCTGTTCGGTCGCTACCAGTTGCATATCTTCAGATGAAACATTCGGATGTACAGAATACGCATAAGTCTCTCCCTGAGGTGACATTCCATGGTCTATCCACAGCGAGAATATTTTTTTTGAAACCTGAGGTTTGCTTTGTATGCTTTGGGAATTGGAAATACTTTGCCAAAGTCCAGTTTGCTCCGAGTTGTTCAAATGGGCAGTTGTAGGTTCCTGGAAAAAATATCCCACACTATCCTGTATCACCCAAGAAACTTCCTCGACACTTTGTTCTCCGTTGGATAGGATTTGATTTCCAGCTTTCGACTTGATTTGAACATCTGTATAACTAAGGGTTTGGTTCAAAGTAGTCACGACTGGATATTGCGATTCTGAAAATATGTTTGCACCCAAGCAAACGTATTCTTTATCGAAGAAAAACCAAGCTTTCTTTGCTTTCAAAGGATCATGGGAGCTTTCAAAATCGAAAACCGATGCACCATAGACTCCATCAGAGGCAGCTCCCACAAAATCGGTTTTTCCCGCTTTGACGATTTGATTCCAGTGGGGTAATTCTGGCTTTTGAACCACGGTGGTTCCCGGTATTTTTTGCCAGTCCCACACCGGGAAAATATCGAAATACTCCTTTCCTGTTCGGGAAATAAAATTGGACCCGTCAGCATAATGGTGCATCTTAAGGGATTCCTGGTTATGGGGAGATTCCATGTTGTTATTTCTGTCAGAATGCATCCTGACAGACGTAAAATATCCTGGCCGCTGATGACTTGAATATTCAGAAAACCAAAAAAAACTGTTATGTATCAAACTGGAAGATTGATCCCCCTTTCGGATGCCCACCACATTTTCAAGTTCGTCCTTTCGATAATCAGTAAAAGAAAGAAGCTTCAAAGGTACTTCAGGTCCAATCGGTGCCAAAGAACCTTCTCTTGACATTCCCCGGTTTATTACTCCTGGATCTTTGAAAGCTGCATGTACCATAGATTTGCAAATCCCATCGAGGTAATAATCCACAAGTAAGCGGGTAGATTCCTCGGGAAATCGATAACTTGTACCTGCCAAACGCAGTCCCCAGTCCGCGAATGTTGCCGCATATCCGGTTCCATAAGCCAAAATAGAAGTAACCCTATCCGAGCGGTGATGAAAACCCAAGTCGGGTTTTATTCCCATGCCTGATGTGATAGCTACTTCAGCGACCATTGCATTAACTGATTTTTTTAAGCCCGCTTCATCTCGGTGGAAAAGCGCCAACTCGGCTGCCAACCCCGCAATTTTAATCAAATCTCCCCCGGGTCTTGCTCCCCATGCTTTTAGGTTTGCCCTACCGGCCAATTCTGAAATACCTATTACCTGTTCAGCAGTTAAGGAACCATCCATCAGGTAAAGGATGTCCAGCCAAGATGTCGGATTTGCAATTTCATTGGTGTGCCAATTGTCCGCAATAAAATCGTGGGCCAACCAATAGTCAATGGCTTTGTCTATGGCATTTTTCAGTGATGAATTTCCCTTCACTGAGGAATCTGGCCTTCGATACGCCAGACTCATCAACCGAATATTCACCACATGCACCCGGTTTTCGAAGGCGATTCGGGATACATCGACATAATTGATGTCTGGCCAATACCCCTCTGGATGTAGGGATTGCATGAGCGTTTGAACTCCACTAACATTCACATTAGCTCTGAACTTATCCTCCATAACCCTTCCCCTTAATATATCCATATCGGATTGTGCAGGGGCTACCGAAAAGAATGCACAGCATACTATCAGCAGGGAAATTAATTTTCTAAAAATCTGAACTCCCCGTCTTAACATATTATACGTCCTCATTGAGGATCAATTCCCTGCTAATTGCACCCGAATTACGTCCTTTCCATCTTTGATGGTCCATGCTGGAATTCGTATTTCCAACCGCTTGAGACCTGGCATTTGCCGGTCCAGCTCCAGCGGGGCAGGATCTAAGGAGACGACAGATATAAGCAATTCTGGGTGTGAGATATTTTCTAGAATAACTTCCTTTCCATCCTGCCTCAATATTGCTCCACCCGGTACGATTTCCACAGCAGCTTGCGTAAGGAGCTGCCAGGTGATAGACTTGGTGTTTTCGTTGATTTCCAAGTGATCCTCAACTACGAGGGAATTGTCATCTGGCTTTATGAATTTCCGATGCGCCTTTTTAATATTTTCACCAAAAACCGGGGTTAGGTCAAATGTAGCCTGAGGTTTACTATCCGGATGAAAGTCTGCTAAAGCCGCAAACCCATCGTTTACATGCAATGCATCGTTGACAGTCAAAGTACTGTGTCCATAATTGTTTTTGGTTAGCAAAGTCCACCTTTCACATTCTTGGCAATTACCCCACAGGTTAAATCCAGTAATTTCAAGTTCATTGTAAGGCTGATTTCCCGGATCGATTACCCAACGGACTCCATTCAGTTCCCATATAAAGGATCCGGCATCCATATTTCCATGACTGATGGTGGCCCTTCCTCCCTTACCGCCAAAGTAATAGGCCTCTGGCCCTTCATATTCTCCCCGCATAATTACGATGGGATTTGAGCCGTCGCCTTTCCAAGCTAGGGGTAAACTTGCCTCCTGGCTGGGTTCAAACTGCGCCAACCAAACCAGGCCGGCACCCCCAATTCGGTTCAGCTTACCCATCTGGGCTGCCGGCTGCATGAATTTCTCTTTCTCCACATAGAGGGGATTGCCCGTCTTTGTTCCAAACCAAGCCAAGGTAATGTCACCGGCTGTTCCGTGCTTGTCTCCACAGTCAGCATAGTTATAATACCAGCCGGAAGGGGCAACACTTAGATACCTGAAATCGGCACTCTCCTTAAAAGCTGGATATTCGGCAATTCCAAAATCAGTCCCAAAGGCAGACTCCAACATGGCAGACGTCAACACAGAAAAACTGGTACCATAGCCCCAATAGGTAGACCCTTCCGGATAAACGCCATCCGGCCCATATTCCTCCAACGCATGGGGCATACCGTCCAGCGACCGACTGATCGTTTTAGAGGCCAGCTCCGGATCAATGTCCGCGATCATGATGGCTGCGGCAATCATACCCCCATTACACACCTGATTCCAATTGTTGGTTCCGTTCACCCATCCCCGGTTTCCTTCCCAGCTTGGATTAATGCCTTTTTCAATAAGGGCCTTTTTGGCCAAATTAACGGTTGATTTGGGCAAATCTTTACCTACCCAGTCAATGGCTAAGGCCACCGCAGTAGCCATTTCTGCCACATCCAGAAAGTGTGATGGATTCCAGTCCGTGAAGTTGGACACTGCAATTACTTCTTGGTTGATTTTGTCAAGCAACCTTTTGTCCTTTTCCAACCGGTAGGTCATTCCGAGTACATTTACCCGGTACAGCATCTCCCTAGAGGTATTGAGAAGCCTTCTTCCTATCATAGCCCGCTCCAGAACAGGCTCATCCAATACTTGATAGGCGTTTAATTTAACGCCCTCATAGTAATTGGCTACCATGGGATCCTTCTTTATCTGGCTTTTTACTTTCCTTTCCAAGGCAGGAGTCAACACCAGTTTTGGACTGGACTTCCTTAAATTTTGCCGAAGATAGGAAACCGAAATGGGGTTATCCAGTTTGTGCGGTTCGTTTAAAGCACTGCTTTGAATGGCATATTCTTCAGAAATCCCCGTAGATTTAATGGGCTCAGATGTTCCTTTCGTACTGGTATAGGCACTTAGTCCGATAATCAGAAAGAATAAAAGGATGGATGTGGGTTTATTGATTTTTTTCATGGGATGGGTATTTGTCTATTATAATGGGTTTTAAATCCGTTTTTGGATTTATTAATATTCTTAAATTTCTCAAGAATAGAAATTGCTGTTTAATAAGCAAGCATGGGTTTCATTAATGTTGGAAATGTCCAAGCAAAATGATGAGCGGGGTAACTTACGGGCCGTGCAGGTCTCGCATAATCACCATACTCAGAATCATCATATATCCCCTCCATGGCCTCAAATAGGTTCCCCGGCCAACTTTCAGGTGAACCGGGACGCTGGTTTGCATGCCAAGGCCAGGCTTCCGGATCTTTTACAAATTGGAGCAGGTAGTCCAGTCCCAACTTGATCGACCGATTATCTTCTTTCCAAAGCAACAAATCCGTTCCCTCGGCTTGCAGGATCACCCAACAGGCAGCCGTGATGGGGGCCAGCGAGAAATACGTATACCACAATCCCCTGTCCTGTCTGCGAACTTCTTCCGGCATATGGCCGTCTGCGGCTATTTTTTCAAACAGGTCTGATTTGATCAAGCGGATATTTTCGGCCATTTCCTCCGCGTCTTCCAAATAAACGGCACTCAATACAGATCCATACCTCCCCCAGTCCGCCCAGTTGTTTTTTCTGTTTCGGATTTCATTGGATGCTTTCCGGTAGACTGTGGCAACCCAATTTTCAAATGTGTTTTGCTGGCTAGACTTCCATATTTTCTGATTTTTCATCAGATCGGCAGCTATTAACAATCCCGGGCCGGAGTAGGCCATTACTAGTGGGCCGTCTGCCTCACTATAGCTTTTGTTTTTATCCGCCCAAGCATTTAGGAAATACAAGGCTCTGTTACCGTACTTCTTCTTCCCGCTTAGCCTATAGGCAAGGGCACAGGCGTATGCCTGAAATGAATCCGATTGTAAACTTCTGGAATTGTTGCGGTGGCCATCTGGATCTACGTAAAACCCGGGTACAGCAAAATCTGTCAGTGCATGGTGATTTTGTGTCAAAGCCGTATCCGCATAAGCCAACAACTGTAAATATGCTTGGTAATACGGTTCCTTTCTAAGCTCGATTTGTGTCTTGACAAATTGAATTTGGATCTCTGGATGCATTCCGCTACTTGCAAGAGTATAATTACAACAACAAGCGGCAAGGAGAATTCCAAAGATTAAGCGACGGGTTATTTTGGGTATCATAGGAGATAAACTGGTAACTATAAAAATAAATAATTTTGAAGTAAAAGGTACAGGTTATCCTTCAAAAACTTATCAAAACGAATAAAATATTCCACAAACGGAAAAGTCAAAAAAATTCCCCCGACGTCTTTGGCATCGGGGGAACTAGCTTATTGGCAATTATTTTTGGACCTAAAAACTAGGCATTACATTAATTCCAGCCTGGATTCTGACCCAAAGCAGGGTTTTGTGCCAAATCGTTTAAAGGTATTGGCCATAGATAGTCCTTATTTTCATCAAATACCGGGTTGTCCCAATCAGTATTTTTATATACATCTATATAGGTCTTTCCATTCTCCGGATCCACACTAGTTCTGATTATTGCATTTTCAAACCTGGCTTGATGGGCTGCATTCCATTGGATACCCATATCTTTTTTCAGCAATTTCTTTCCCTGCTTCCACCTTCTCAAATCATCATAGCGGAATCCTTCTCCAAACAGTTCTATTCTTCTTTCTCTGCGAATTTCTACGAGTAAAGAGGAAATACCATCATCCGCATATCTTGGGTCCATTGGAGGATTAAGTCCCAAAGAGGGCATGGCTACCCGCTCCCGAAGCAGGTTAATACTCATGTCCAAGTCAGCTTGAGTGATCTCGCCCAATTCAGCTTTGGCTTCCGCATAGTTCAACAATACCTCTGCATATCTTAAGATAAGCGCAGGGAATTCTCCAGTGTTATATGCTTTACCAATCATATCATCGGCATTATACTGCTTTATCACATGGTATCCAGTGGATGAAGTCCTACCTCCCGGCATACCTGCTATTCTTGGATAATCTAATCCATCCGCATTATGGTATTTATAGAATTCAGCATCATCGGGATGAAGAATAGTTTGACGTAACCTGGGATCCCTGTTTTCAAAGATATTTTCAAACACATCATCTCCTTGATATTCATTGGAAAGAGTAATTGGCAATCCATCGGTACATAGATAGTCTTCCACCGCATTCCTGGTAGCACCGCCGGAGTAGGAATAATAATCTTGTACCACGTTGGTTAGTATTCCCAGTCTGTATCGTCTCCAAATCATTACCTCGGGATTTCCGGTAAGGTCAGCCAAACCTCTGTGGAAGGAATTATAATCCTGCTCCGGATTTCCAGTTGAGTAAATGGCATAAGGTCCATTCTCAATAACTTCTTTGGCAGCATTCGCAGCTTCTGTCAACCAAGCGTTCGCATCCGGCAATCCATGGTGTTTCCTCCAAGTGCCCTCAAACAGGCAAACCCGGGATTTGATTGCTAACGCCGCCCACCGGTTTAACCTTCCGGGATTACTACCATCCCCCCAATCGTTTGGGAGGCCAGATACGGCAAAATTCAAGTCTTCGAGTACTTTGTTCATCACCTCCAACCTTGGAGTCCTTGACGCAAAAAGTTCCTCTGAATCAATGTTTAATTCCCGGTCAACAAAAGGAGCATCGCCAAACATCTTTACAATATGGTGATAAAACCAACCTCGAAATAACCGGGCTTCGCCTATGTATTGGTTTCTAATATTATCCGGTATATTTGCCTTACCATAATTTGCTAATCCCACATTGATGGCACGTACAAAATTCCACCCTCTATACCCGTACCATTGATTGGCAATACCTGAAGAGGAATTTGGCACAATCTGCCGACCTGCCCGTACTTGTTGAAAAGGCCGGTGCCGTTCATGATCTGGGGCCAGATTATCCGCAAATCCGTCCAAATGCATGTAACTCGCAATTTGACTATCAAATCCGTTGTGATGCCCCAACATAATAGGGAGATTCACATCATCGATAGTCATGTTGTACAAAAAGTTATTGTACGTAGCCAAATCATTGGCAGTATTCCAGAAAGTTTCATTACTGACCTGATCCAGTGGATACCTTTCCAGAAAATCATCATTGCAGGCTCCCAGCATAAGAACAGCTACCAAGAGAACCCTGAATTTATATAAGTAATTTTTCATTGTTGCGTTCATTTAAGATTAGAAAGTTACCCGTACACCCAATGTATAGATTCGTTGCATCGGATACTCGATCGCACCCGCATAGATGGCTTCCGGATCCAACGGCTTTCTGATGGGAGAATACTCCCATAAGTTCATCCCGGCAAAATACACGTTGGCATTTTGGAATCCTATCGAATTGACCAGGTTATAGGGCAAATCATATCCCACGGAAAGGTTTTTCAGACGGACATAGCCTGCATTTTGCAGGAAGCGGGTCTGCGGTTGGATATTTTTCTTGTCGTTTGTAGAAATATGCGGATGGGCAAAATAGGCATCCCGATTATCCTCTGACCATGAATCCGTGATGAAATAATGCTCCACGTGTCCCGCATTAAAGGGGAAGAACCAAGTCCAGTTACCAGACGTTGGCCAATGGTCTCTTCTCCAGATTCCTTGGAAGAAAGCATTTAAGGTGAAGTTTTTCCAAGCCACATTATTGTTTACACCAAAGCTTAAACGTGGGGTATTGTTGCCAATTACCCTTCTATCGCCAGAATTTGCCAATGTATTGTTTCCAGCTGTTATTCTTCCGTCACCGTCCAAATCAGCATATTGGATATCTCCAGCTCTCCAGTTGGCTCCAAGGAAACTTTGGTTTGGCGCATTTGCTACCTCATCATCAGTTTGGAAAATACCCACAGTTTCATAGCCCCAGATCTCACCCAATTTTTGACCTACATAATACTGGGCATTTCCTCCCTCGGCAGTGATCCCGGAAGGAATGGCTCCATTAGGATTTTCAAATCTCGTGATTTCTGCAATCCAATCCGAAAGTGCCAAGGTAACATCATACCTCAAATCACTTTTCAACCGGTCTTTCCATGTCACTGCTAGTTCCCACCCTGTGGTTCTGGAATCGGCAGCGTTCGCTTGCGGAGCGGCTGTTCCCAAAATAGAAGGATAGGTGGAACGCATTAACATATCTTTGGTATCCCGTTGGAATACATCAACCGACGCATCTAATTTACCCCCTAGCATGGTAAAATCCAGTCCTATATTTCTCGATATAACAGTTTCCCAAGTCAACGTCGGGCTAACCAATCCAGCAGGAGAAACAAAAGGTGTTCTATTCGCACCATTCATCATAAAACTCGATTGCCCTATTCCCATAGTCGGGATATAAGGATAAAAGTTATTTCCCAACAACTGATTTCCCAATTCACCATAGGATGCCCGCAACTTCAATTCATCCAACCAGCTGCTGGTTCCTGCCATAAAGCCTTCGTTAGATATCCTCCATCCGGCAGACACGGAAGGAAAAAATCCGAATCGGCTGTCCTTCGGAAAACGGGAAGTCCCGTCATATCTGGCATTGGTTTCAATTAGAAATCTTTCGTCATAAATATAATTCACTCTGTAGAATGCCCCACGTAAAGCATTGTGATTACTTGACCCAAACGTTTGTTGCAGCCCAATAGTGGCATTCAGATCCTGAATCAGTGGAGTAATCAGTGTATTATTCTGAGCCCTGATAAACTTGTTTTGTCCCCATTCCTGATTAAATCCAATCATCGTGGACAGGTTGTGTTTCTCCGGCAGGCTGAACTCGTAGTCCGCAAATGCGTTTATTACATAATATTGGTTAAACCGGCTTTCTTCATTTATAAAATCATTTCCACTAAACCCATTATTTATCATTCCTGCTGGGTTTGTAAGGTTAGGGGTTACGATCTCTACCTTGCTTGCAACATCCTGTTCAGATCTATGAACAAAATTGTATGAGAAATTTCCTTGAATTTTCAGTCCTTTGGCTGGTGTCAAAATAGCACCTTGGGTCATCCAAAGATCATTGTTTGTCCAGGTAGACCTACCACCATCTTTTAAATACGGCCAGAAATTGGTTCCCTGAAAATACTTTCCGATAAATGGCTCATAGACTTCCCTATCTCCCTGCTCCAAGTAATAAGGAAGGTCGGGAAACTGAATAGGCTGTATAGGGTTCACCCTAGCAAGCGAATTGATATTTACATCCCAATTATAGAAATAGGGCTTGTCACTACGTTGGGAGTTAATAACCAATTTCTCTTCCAAAGTTAACCATTTAGTTACCTTAAACTCACCTTTCATTAGTACATTATACCGCTTGAAGTTTTCGTTGTTAGTCGACAAATAACCGTCCTTATTAAGATGTCCAAAAGAAACAAAATAATTGGAGTTATCAGAACCTCCCGAAATAGATAGATCATGCTGCTGGGTAGGTGCAAAATTGGTCATGATTTCATTTTGGTAATTATTGAAACCATAAAACCGTAACGTCCCGTTGACAACTCCCCATTCGTTCTCTGGAATTGGGTTCTCAGACCATCTTCGTGTGCCCTCCACCATGTCATCATCAAACGCTGGTCTGCCGTTGGTTCTCTGATTGGCAAGGTTCCTTGCGTTGACGAATGCATGGGGATCATTAATAGGGTCCATGTTAAAAATCGGCTTAGCCAAGGCAAACTGACTGTTCAAAGACACGGATACTTTACCGGCCTTGCCACTTTTTGTGGTTACCAAGATCACACCAAACGCGGCCCTAGCTCCATAAACAGCAGCAGCTGCCGCATCTTTCAATACCGAAACACTTTCAATATCGTTGGGGTTTATCCGGTTGATATCCATAGGAACGTTATCAACCAAAACAAGTGGGGATCCACCGTTGATGGATTGAAATCCCCTGATATTAAACGCTGGGCTTGCAGAAGGGTCACCGTTTCTAGGTGCAATGTTCAGGTTCGGAATAACCCCCTGAAGGCCTTCACCCACGTTCGCAATAGGCCTGTTTTGCAGACGTTCAGAAGTAGCGACCCCTACCGCACCGGTAAGGTTTACTTTCTGCTGCGTACCGTAACCTACCACTACTACTTCCTGTAAGGATGAAACACTTTCCACCAAGGTAATATCCAGCACTTGCTGATTGCCCAAGGTGACCGTCTGGCTGTCAAATCCGATAAAGGAGAAAACTAGATTGGCACCTTCAGGAACTGTAATGGAATACCTTCCATCCATATCTGTTGCAGTTCCCAGGTTCGTGCCTGGCACGGAAACGGTAGCTCCGGGAATGGGTTGACCATTTTGATCTCTTACTACCCCAGTGACGGTAACGTCAAATGCTCTAACCTTCAACGTTTCACTGACTTTCTTATCACTGGCCAGTAAGGACCGATTTGCATTAATTTTCCCCAGATTATCATCCAGAGCCAGGTTTTTTTGGGCAAATACTCCGGGAGTGCCGAGGAATAAGCCCACCAATATACAAACCGAGAAATTTCTCGACATGAAATGGTTTAGTAAACTTGTTTTCATAAAGGGTTTTTTTGATTAATTGAACAGGTATTGATTTTAGCCCATTGGGCAAATTGTACTATTAGATGCTTTATTGTAATCATAGGCAATTATTTTGATAAATATGGTTTAGATTTAGAAATTAATCAGTGTGGATATCAAATAATAACACTAAAGCAAATAATATTTGCATTATAAGATATTCACTAAAATTTTAAAAGGTTTAGGTGATTGTACTTTCTCATTAATTCCGCCTGAAATATAAATAAAAATATTAGAAAAAAAATGATTTTATTCTTTTTCATTCCCTTTAAACCAAAATTAAACCGCTCACATGATTGTGAGCAGCTTCTAGAAAAAGTACTATGATAAACAAAAAAACTACATTTAAATCTGAAATTCAAAGTTTTGTGTCAGATTTGAGTTAAGATCGAGATATCTCGGAGGAATTAGAGATAACTGCCACTCTACAATAGTTGAATCCCATCTTTCGATGCTCTACAAAAAATAAACAATATAGGTCTTCCCATATTTAGGATCTCCGCTGGTGAAAATGATGGCATTCTCCTTACCTAGCCTGAGCATCGGCATTCCATTGATTTCTCATTTCGGCTTTCTCCAACATTTTTCCTTGTTGCCAACTTCAGATATCATCTTAACGGAAACCTTCACCGAAGAGCTATGTACTTTTTTCCCTGCGGATTTCCACCCATAATGGGGATATTCCATCTTCAGCGTATCTAGGATCCATTTAATTTACTCTAACCAATAATTGATTTTAAACAAAAAGCCACCTTTACGAAAAAGGTGGCTTCAACTGACCTTATGAGGCAGTTATTTCCGAAATAATTAAAACCCAGTATTTTGGGTCAATTCTGCGTTAACGTCCATCTCCCTCAAAGGGATTGGAAACCTCAACTGCCTCTCTGCAAAGGTCGCATTGAATACATTTCGATGACCTACAAAATTATCATACGCCTTAGTAAGGTCATTTCTAACTTTGCGGGTGCGCAACATATCAAACCACAGCTTGCCTTCGTAGCAAAGTTCGAAATACCGCTGGTTCCATACTTCCTCCTCGAAAGCGTCCACACTCATAGCACTGATTGGATCCAATTCGGCACGCTCCCGAATATCATTAACACTTTGTAAAGCCAAGGCATTTGGTCCTCCTTCGGCACGGTTGGAGGCTTCTGCATACATCAACATAACATCCGCAAGGCGGTAAATAGTGAAGTTCAACTCGGATCGTGCGTCCGAATCAATGGCCGTCTTGTCCCACCATTTATAGAGATAATCGCCTCCCAATTGTACCCCGTTATATTCGGAGATAAAGAACTGCTTTTCCTGCGCCCGTTTGTCGCCTGCATCAAAGCTCTCCACAAATTCAAATCTGGGGACCAGCCCACCAAACTCGTTGGAATAAGCAGAGATACCGGCAAAAGTGGGTAAGGCTACCGCAGTAAGCGGGTTATTCCGGTTGATCTTATCGAACTGCACTTGGAATATAAATTCTCCACTGTTCTTGTTTGCAGGAAGGATCATATCCGTATACTCATCGAAAAGGTCAAAGGTACTGCCTTTCAAATCCACGATTTCTTTTGATCTCTTGGCAGATTCCACATAAGCTGTCTGACCTGCATTTACAGGGTGACCCGCATAGGTCAAATAGACATCCGCGAGCAGTGATTTTATAAACCCTTTGGACACCTCACCGTTTGGCCTTCTCCAAGCGAGGTTGGATGTTTCCGCGGCCAAAAGATCCGGAATGATGATATCATCATAGATTTCCTTCACCGGAGTTCGTGGGGTATTGACCCCTGCCAAGGTCTTTACCGGTTCGCTGATTTTGGGTACATCTCCGTACATCCTTACCAAATAGAAGTAATAGAAAGCACGCATGGTGCGCACCTCTGCCAAATAATCGGTCAATTGTTGTTGGGTCAACGCCGTATATCGAGGAAGTTGCTCCAACGCCACATTACACCTTAAAATGCCTTGGTATAATTGGCTCCAATAGGTGTCGATATAAAATGATTGGGAGTCATAGGTCAACAGATTGAATCTGAATCCTTCTGTCTGTGCCACACCGTCTGCTTTTCCGGTCATAAATTCCAATAATGACAGAGTGTTGCCCCCCCATCCTCCAGAACCGGTTACGACTACGTTAACATTGGCATAAATACTGGTCACCAAAGCTCTTGCAGCCTCGGGGCTGGACAGTTCTGATTGGGTAGTCAATGTCGCTGGATCTTCATCCAAAAACCCTTCACAGGAAATCAATCCCGTAGCGAACAGGAATAGTACGATATATATTATATGCTTTTTCATAAAATTGCTTACGTTATGGGTTTAAAAGGCAAGGTTAATTCCGGCACTGAAGGTTCTTGGCCTGGCAAACGGAAAGAAATCCAATCCTTGAGGCAATTGGCCAGCTCCTTCAAAAGTATTTACCTCAGGATCATACCCAGTATAAGGAGAAAACACCAACAAGTTCTGACCACTGAAGAAGACTCTAGCCCTAGCTACCTTATACTTACTCAAAATGGGTGCTGGCAGGTTATAACCTAACATCAAGTTTTGCAAACGGACAAAAGAACCGTCTTCCACCCAATGTGTATCCATATTGGTCAGGTAAGGTGTACCCCATGCCCGTACCTCCGCTATCATAGAGTTTTGATTTTGTGGCGTCCAAGCATCTAAGACGGTGGCATAACTGTTGGCAAGTGTCTGCCTGTCTTCTACAGAGTGCTTGGTGGCATTGATTACATCCTGGCCATATACGACCCTAAACTCGAATGAAAAATCAAAATTCTTATAGGTAAAGGTGTTGGTAATGTTTCCAACCCACTTAGGATACATCCTACCGATGATTTTGGAATCATCCGCATTAATAACGCCATTGTTGTCCAAGTCCTCCCAGCGGATATCTCCAGGGCGCAAGTTGTACTGCGCGGCTTCATCCGCCTCATCCAAATTCCAAGTGCCGGTTCTCACCCTTCCCCAAATGGAACCGATAGGTTCTCCAACCCGAAGGATGTTGGTTTGCCCCAAAAACCAGGGACCCGGAAAAATATCGCCATCATTTGCTCCTAACTGCAGGATCTTATTTCTGTTGGAAGACCAGTTCAAATCGGTATTCCATGTAAAATCTGGCTTTTCGATATTAACTGAATTTAAGGTCAATTCAACCCCCATGTTTTCTACTGATCCGATATTTTGAAGTACAGAACCGAATCCAGTTGACCATGGTAGAGGTGCTGCAAGCAAAAGGTTTTTTGTTCGTTTGTAATATAGGTCAGCCTCCAGCATCAGTCTGCTGTTGAAAAATCCCATTTCAACACCGAAATCGACCTGGTCGGTTGATTCCCATTTAAGATCTGGATTACCGAATGAGGTTTGGGATACACCAATTTCGTTGCCTGCAGCCTTTAGGACGTTAAACGTTCCCAAAAATTGGAGCGAATTGAAATTACCAATTTCCTGATTTCCGGTGGATCCTGCACTGGCTCTGATCTTGAGGTTGTTGATGGCGTCTACGCCCTGCATGAAGCCTTCCTCCGATGCCCTCCAAGCAATGCCTACAGAGGGGAAAAAAGCAAATTTGTTGTTTCCACCGAATCTGGAAGATCCGTCATACCTACCAGTAACAGTCAATAAATATTTGTCATCTAGGCTATAGTTCCAACGGGTAAAATAGGAGTTCAACGCATAAGCTCCCACATTGCCGTTGATTCCCGATATCGGAATTATATTTCCTGCACGAATATTTCTCCACTCAAAGAAATCATCGATAAAGCCTTCACTTCTTACACTAAGGTTTTCGAAACTATCCTTCAGCCAGCTGAATCCGAGCATCCCTGTAATTCGGTGCCTTTCACCAATGGATTTGTTCCAATTAACGAAGTTTTCGTTTTGCCAGTAAATCCGCTGATTGGTAGATACGGTAGCAATACCTCTTTGATCGGCCGAAAGCAACCGAAGGGTTCTGGAAGAGTAAAAGTTGTTTTTTTGGCTATCGAAAATGGAACTAAAGGTGGACCTAAACTCCAAGTCTTTGGTGATTTTAAAATTCATGTAAAAATCAGCATACATCTGGTTTAAATTTACATCCGTATACCTATTTTGCGCAATTCTAACGGGGTTTTCTGCACCTTCAGTGCCAGGCCAGTCCGCATTTGCACCCCATCTTCCGTCTGGATACCGAACAGGTAGAAACGGCAAGGCTTCCGCAACCATACGGGCCACATTCAATGCACCATTCGCATCGTCCACTACTCTTCTACTGCTTCGGGTACCTAATATGCTACCTCCTACCGTTAACCAAGGTTTGATTTCTGAATCCAAAGCAATCTTGCCAGTAAATCGCTCAAACCCGGAATTCATCATAATTCCGTCTTCATTGGTATAACCTAGAGATACATTGTATGAAGTAGTATTGCTTCCGCCACGGAATGCCAGGTTATGGTTTTGCGCCCAGGCTGTTCCATATACTTCATCTTCCCAGTCTGTATCATATATGGGCCGTCCGTTAGAATCAAAAAGGTCCGGATAATCCGCTGGGTTGGCCCGTACGTACCTGCCTTGGGCAAATCCGGAGGGGTCATACTTTTCAGCATTGTCATAAGCGGTGTTATAAACGTCCATAAATTGTTGGGCGTTTAACCGGGGAACTGTAGATGCCCTATTTGAAACAGAAACAAAATTATCATAAAGTACCTGATTCATATTCTTTTCGCCACGTTTAGTGGTTACCAGGATTACCCCATTGGCACCCCGTGCTCCATAAATGGCTGCAGAAGAAGCATCTTTCAAAACCTCTACTGACTCGATATCCGAAGGGTTGATCATATTCAGGTCAGCTCCGATGATTCCATCAATCACAAATAATGGATTTACTCCGGAATTGATAGAGTTGACCCCCCTAATTCTTATTCGGGAAGACGCACCGGGAGAATTCTGGTTGTTTAGTACTTCCACTCCGGCAATCCGTCCCTGCAAGGCCTTTACGGCGTTTGGTTGGGAACGGTCAATTAATTTATCACCTCCTACAGATCCCACAGACCCTGTTAAGTCCGATTTTCTAATTGTACCGTACCCAATAACAACCACCTCATCCAAGGCGGTAGCGTCTTCGCTCATCGATACAGTGAGCACGGTCTGATCTCCAATCACCACGAGCTGGTTTTCATAGCCGATAAACGAAAAGACAAGCGTTGCCCCTTCCGGTACTGTAATGGAAAATTTACCGTCCAGATCGGTAACGGTTCCTGTAGTGGACCCTTGAACCAATATACTTACCCCAGGCATGGGGTCGCCGTTTTGATCTACTACGGTTCCTGAAACGTCCTTTCGGAAATAATCTTCATTACGGGTGATTTCCGCAAATTCCTCAGCCATTCCATTTCTAATTGTCATTTCACTGCTAGGATCAGCCCAGCTTTCCGGACTAATCGCAGCAAATGATACCAAAGCCATCGTACTGATGCCGAGAAGCTTTCTGCCCTTGCTTGAAAGGCGTAGTAACGTTTTTTTCATATTTAATTGGTTATTTGGTGAATAAATAATTTTTGGTAATCCTGACTTTTTAATTTATTTCTCTATAATCCATCGAATAAATCATTATTTAAACAAGGGGAACCCATTTTTTAAAGATTAATGGCGATTTTCAAGCCTTTTATAACTGTAAATTTGTCAGTTGTTGCTTTATCAACCAATATGTAGTGATTATTGAAATAATTAGTTGATAAAATTTTTTAATATCACTGAAATTTAAACGAAAATTTTTAAATTTTAAAACCAAAAAGCAGGAATTCGTTAATTTTTTTATAAAGAAGTCAGAAATTAGGATGATTGGAAAAAAGTATAAAATAGAAAATGATTTAAATTACAGTCATTCGGACATTAATCTAGCTGATTTACAACAAAATATGTAATTCCTGAAATTAACATTGTTTTTCTAAGATTAGCCAAGGCTCTATATATTAACCTTCTAGCAGATGATATGTATGAAAAATCAAAAATCTCTGCAATTTGTTCGTAGCTCAAGCCCTGATAATAGAAGTAATAAATCGCCTCACGCTCCCGGTTGTCCAGCGACTCCAAAGCCCTATTTAGATCAGTGAGCAGATCTACCTCCATCTGCTGCTGGATAAATTTTGCTTCGAAGGAAAGTTCTACCGGGAATTGCTCCGTGGTAAACCGGAGTTTTTTTTCAACGGTTTTAGATTGCTTTTTAACGGTATCAAGCATTCTCCGTTTGAAGGATTTTAGTAAATAAAACCGAATGGAATCCGTAGGACCAAAACCTTCCCGGTTTTTCCTCAGATAAATAAAAAAATCCTGCAAGCAGTCCTTCACAGCTTCTCTATCGACACAAAACTGACACCCAAAGTGAAACAAGGGATTTGCATAAGCTTTGTAGATGCAAATAAACGCACTTTCATCTCCATGTTTAAAGTATTCCCACAATTCCCTATCTGTCAATTTTGAATTTTCCTGGTTTGCAGTCGGGAATTCTCCCGGAGAAAAAAGCGGATTAGTGCCTTTTGCATGGTACGGATCAATTTTCATAACAGGTGATATTTGGGTCGGATGATTCTACCATATTAGAAAAAAAGAAACCAATTAAAAAGGAATTCCGACAAAAATTGAATCAGGGAGTACTATTTTATTTTGTTTATGCAAAAAATTATTTACCTTTTAAATGATTAATAATTAAACCCAGCAATAATGATACTCATCCAAAACTACACCTTGGCGATTATTGCCTTTATCATTTGCATGATTTGTTGGGGATCTTGGGCGAATACGCAAAAGATGGCAAGCAATTACCGGTTTGAACTCTTTTATTGGGATCTTATACTCGGAATCCTATTTACGGCATTTATCGCAGCCGTCACCTTGGGTTCTTTAGGGGAAGAAGGGAGGACATTTTGGGAGGACCTGTCCCAAGCCACGAGGACTAGCATCCTAATGGCGATATTGGGAGGAATCGTATGGAATTTGGGAAACCTACTCTTGGTAGCCGGTATTTCCTTAACGGGTCTTGCGGTAGCATTTCCAATAGGTGGAGGTATAGCATGGGTATTGGGAATAGGATATAATTTTTTATTGGAATATCAAGATAAGGGGTCAACAGAGGGCTCCCCATGGATTTTACTGGTTGGTGTAATGTTTATAATTATCGCTATCTATTTTTCAGGAAAATCCTACAAAAAACTGGAGGGCGAGGGATCCAAAAGGTCTACGAAAGGAATTGCCGTGTCAGCAATAGCTGGAATATTGATTGCCTTTTTTTACGGATTCGTCGTACAATCCATGGACAACGAATACGTAGCAGGAGGTTCCGGTTCGCTTACCCCTTTTACGGCGGTTTTTTTCTTCGCTATAGGCACTCTCATTTGCACTCTGATTGCCAATCCAATATTTATGAGATATCCAGTGAGCGGAGCACCAGTGTCCATGAGCGGATATAAAGCTGCCAGTTGGAATGAACACGCCGCCGGATGGATAGGGGGGGTAATATGGATGAGTGGAATGGTGTTGAGTTTTATGGCGGTGGGTGCGGGAAGTCCAGCTATCTCGTACGCACTAAGCAATGCGGCTCCGGTCGTGGCAGCTATTTGGGGGGTATTTATATGGAAAGAATTTGCGGGTTCAGATAAAAAAACCAATCAGTTGTTGGCAGGAATGTTCCTGTTTTACCTAATAGGCTTGGTTTTGATCGTTGTTTCCAAATTGGTATAACAAAATCTTTGAATATAAGGAGTAAGGAATGAAATTAGGTTTAAGCACATACACCTATACTTGGGCGTTTGGAGTAGAGCTTTGGACTCCGCCGGAAGCTGATATTGAATCGACTATAGTAAAGGAACAAACCTGGCCCGACCAAAGTCTTCAATACCTGCGAAGCACAGGTAAATTTACATTTCTTAATGAAAACCCAGATCAACCATGAATAAACCTTTGAAATTTGCAGTTTTCGGTGCCGGATTCTGGGCCAATTACCAGATAAGTGCTTGGAAGGAATTTGATCAGGTCAGCTTGGTCGCCATTTGTGATCCAGATGAGGATAAGGCAAACCACCTAGCCCGCAAACACAATATTCCCAAAGTGTACACCAATGCGGAGGATTTATTTCGAGTGGAATCATTGGATTTTGTGGATATCATCAGCAGTATTCCTTCCCATGCACCCCTTGTTCATCTGGCGGCCAAGGCGGGCCTTCATGTGATTTGCCAAAAGCCAATGGCGGAGGATTTTAACACCTGCAAAGGAATGGTCGATACCTGCAAAGAGGCAGGGGTAAAATTTTTCATCCATGAAAACTTCCGCTTTCAAACTCCCATTCGTGCCTGTAAGACCCTGATTGATGAAGGTAAAATCGGAACACCCTTTAAAGCTCGGTTAACATTTTGTTCAGGATTTCCCGTATTCGACAACCAGCCTGCATTGGCCGAACTTGACCGGTTTATCATTTCCGACCTGGGAGTCCATGTGCTGGATATGGCGAGATACTTGTTTGGGGATGTAGCCCATATTTATTGCCAAACCCAAAAAATAAACCCAAAGATAAAGGGGGAAGATGTTGCCAACACGCTGCTAACCATGAAAAGTGGAGTAAATTGCTTTGTGGAGGTTTCCTATGCGTCCCAACTCGAACAGGAGACATTTCCGCAGACGCTAATGCTCTTAGAGGGAGATCAGGGATCCATCCGGCTTGATTTCAATCATAAGATTACCTTAACGCAGAAGGGCAATGGCAGTGAAAGCTGGGTAGCTGGGCCACCCGAATACCCATGGGCTGACCCGGATTATGCCCTGGTTCATTCGTCTCTAGTCACCTGTATCGAAAATATCCTAGATGACTTATCGGGTAAGAGACAGGCCGAAACTACCGGAGAAGACAATCTGAAAACCATGGAGCTGGTATTTCTTTCCTATGAGTCCGCAGCATCCAATACCGTATTGAAAACAAGATGAGCAACAGACTGACTGCAGACTATTTGGTGGAAACCGGAGTGGATTTGGAAAAAGCCTTAAAGACTATGGCTGGAGAGCAATCTACTGGAACCTTTGTAAAAATCCCCGGAGAAAGTTCCGAATTGATGGGCAACTATGCCGCCCGGATTGATCAAATTTCGGAGATATCGGAAATTTCCACCCCTTCCCTTCCATTTGCCAAAAATGGTCAGGGGCCGATCCATCAGGCAAAAGTACGGGTAAGCTGGCCGGAAGAGAATATTGGTCCCAACTTACCCAATCTCATGGCAACGGTAGCGGGTAATTTGTTTGAGCTTTCTCCCTTTTCAGGACTGAAATTGTTGGATGTTTCTTTTCCGGATAGTTTTGCCAGTCATTACAGTGGTCCAAAATTTGGAATTGCGGGGACTTACGAAAAATTGGGATTTGAGAATAGACCTGTAATTGGGACTATTATCAAACCTAGTGTGGGACTGGATGCCGTTCAGACTGCTGCCCAGGTAAAAACACTTATCGAGGCAGGGTTGGATTTTGTCAAGGATGATGAATTGATGGGAGATCCGGGTTATAATCAGTTTGAAGACCGTGTGGATGCCTGCATGGAAGTAATCAATACCTATGCCGAGAAATCCGGTAAAAAGCCCATGTATGCCTTTAACATTAGCGGAACCATCGACGAAATGAGGAAGCGGCATGATTATGTTTTGCAATGGGGTGGCACCTGTATAATGATCAACTTACTATGGGTGGGGATCAGCGGTATCCAATACATGGCCCAGCACAGCCAACTTCCTATTCACGGACACCGAAATGGCTGGGGGATATTTTCCCGTCATCCCATGTTGGGAATGGAATATCCTGCCCTTTCCAAGATCTGGCGGCTGGCAGGAGTTGACCATTTACATACCAATGGCATCCGCAATAAATTTTGTGAGCCGGATGAATCCGTTTTGGCTTCCATTAAGGACTGCCTCTCCCCCATTTGGAAAGACTCCGATCGTGCTATGCCTGTTCTTTCCTCAGGCCAGTGGGCCGGACAGGCTTTTGATACGTATAAGGAAATTCAGAGCACCAATTTGATGTATCTCTGTGGAGGTGGAATTATGGGGCATCCTTCCGGTGTTGCCGCGGGCGTCGACAGTATCCGTAATGCCTGGCAGGCAGCCTTGGAAGGTATGGATGCCAACCAAGCGCGACAAAAATTCCCCTCCATAGACCAGGCTTTTAAATTTTTCGGATGAAGGAGGAAAAAGAGATCATATTAGGCTTTTATGGTGATGATTTCACCGGATCTTCTGATGCGATGGAAGTGTTGAGCCTGATGGGCATTCCCACCATCTTATTTTTAATAGCGCCAACAAAAACAGAGGTGGCAAATTTCAACTTTAAATATCATGATTCAGGCCAATCGGACTATATCGCTTATGGAATCGCGGGAGTAGCCAGAAGCTTGAATCCGACCGCCATGGCGGCTGAATTGGATCCCATTTTTAGACAAATGAGTGAGATCCCCTCACGCTACATACATTATAAAATTTGCTCCACACTGGACAGCTCTCCCAAAATAGGCAATATCGGGGTAGCGATGAAAGTTGCGGAAAAATATTTTCCCGGTAGATTTATCCCGTTAATACTAGGAGTCCCATATTTAAACAGATTTGTGGCTTTCGGACATC
>DATHWC010000130.1:0-24294 GCA_035460985.1 Lunatimonas sp. | reverse complement strand
TTGAAATCTCCATTTCTCCAAATGGTTCATTGGAAAGGTTGATTTTAAACAGGTTCCGGGTAAGGAACATATCCGCAATGTTTCTAAGGACGTAGTCGCCTTTCTTTTTCCAAAGCTTCAATCCTCCCCAAATGTCAAAATCATCCAGTTCGGCATAGTGATGAAGTACCTCCGGATTAGTCTCAAAGTCAGCGAAAAGAATATCATTTGACAAAAAGAATAGTAGGGATTCTGTCCCGGGTAAATCCGTGCCTGATTTTTGAAGGAATTTAGCCCTAAGAATTAAGTTTATAAGCATTTTCTCAGCACTGACCGTAGTTTTATGCAAATACACCTGCCAGTACATCAACCTTCTGGCACTTAGGAAATTCTCAATGCTGTAGATCCCCTTCTCTTCTATCACCAACTGATCATCTTTAACGTGCATCATCTTAATGATTCGGTCGGCGCCGATAGTACCTTCTGATACTCCCGTAAAAAAACAATCCCGCTGTAAATAATCCAACCGGTCAATGTCGAGTTGGCTGCTTACCAGCTGATGAAAAAATCTCCTTTCGTAATTTCCGTTAAAAATCCTTAACGCAAGGTCAAGTTGGCTGCCAAATTGCTTGTTTAGCTCAATGATAAATAACTTGGAAATGGATTCGTGGGAAATGTTCTTCAATAAACTGAACTCCAGAGCATGGGAAAATGGTCCGTGTCCTATGTCATGAAGTAAGATGGCTATTAGGGAGGATTCATATTCCCTGTCATCAATTTCTATGCCTTTGTTTCTCAAGTGATCCAACGTTACACTCATCAGGTGCATGGCACCTATGGCATGGTGAAAACGGGTATGTAAAGCACCGGGATAGACGTAATCCGTCAAACCTAATTGTTTGATTCTTCGTAATCGTTGGAAATAAGGGTGCTCAATGATCGCAAAAATCAATTCACTGGGTATATTTATGAAACCATATACCGGATCATTAATTATTTTATGGCTTTTCAATGGCCTGTTAGATTAAAGGTAAGCGACCAAAAGTAATTATTAATTTTAAAAGTATTAACTTTCAAGACATGCAAAAATTCAATATACTCTGGGCTGACGACGAAATAGATTTGTTAAAACCCCATATTTTATTTCTTCAGCAAAGAGGTTATGACGTCGTGACCGTCAACAGTGGGTTGGATGCGGTAGAAAAGGTCGAAGAACAAAACTTCGACATCATTTTTATGGACGAAATGATGCCCGGTATGACAGGTTTGGAAGCCCTGCAGCAAATCAAAATCCTAAAACCTCAGGTTCCGGTAGTAATGATCACCAAAAGTGAGGAAGAACATATCATGAATGATGCGATAGGTGCCAAAATAGCAGATTATCTTATTAAGCCCATCAATCCCAATCAGATATTATTATCCGTAAAGAAGATTCTACAGAATAAGCAGCTGATCAGTGAAAAGACTAATTTGTCCTATCAGCAGGACTTTAGGAATATCAGTATGGCGTATAATGATGCCATAGACCATGAGGAATGGACTAATATCTATAAAAAGCTTACTTATTGGGAACTTGAAATCGACGAGACAGAAAATAAGAGTATGCAGGAAGTGCTGGAATCCCAAAAGGTAGAGGCTAATGCCAATTTCGCCAAGTTTATCAAGGAAAACTACCTGGATTGGTTGAATGAGCCCAACATCAAAAGGCCTACACTTTCACATCAGGTCATGAAGGAAATGGTTTTTCCTAAATTGACGCCCGGTAAACCTTTATTTTTTGTGGTTATTGATAATTTAAGACTAGATCAGTGGGAAATTATTGAACCTTTGCTGAGTGAGTATTTTGTTGTGGAAAAGGATGATACTTATTTCAGCATACTTCCCACTACAACTGCATTCTCCAGAAATGCACTCTTCAGCGGTATGATGCCATCAGATATGGCTCGCCTTCACCCGGATCTTTGGGAAGGAGAAGATACAGATGAGGGAAAAAACAACAAAGAGGAAGAATTCCTTCAGATCAACTTGAAAAAAAACAGGTTAAATATCAAGGCAAGTTATAATAAGATTCTTCAAGTCAATCAGGGAAAGGCAGTATTGGAACAATTCTCGAACCTGTTAAAGAACGACCTTAATGTGTTAGTATATAATTTTGTGGACATGATGTCCCATGCACGTACCGACATGAAAATGATCCGTGAATTGGCTCCAAACGAATCGGCGTACAGATCTATTACACATAGTTGGTTTTTGCACTCATCTCTTTTCGAGTTGTTTAAAAAAATAAGTGAGGCAGGCGCAGAAGTAATCGTAACTACCGATCATGGCACTAAAAGAGTAAACAAACCTTATAAGATCATTGGTGACAGAAATGTTACTACAAATTTAAGGTACAAACAAGGAAAAAACCTTAATTTTGAATCTGGAAAGGTATTCGAGATCAGCAAACCTGAGTTGGCAAAGTTGCCAAAATTCAATATTTCCACCAGTTATGTCTTTGCTGTTGAAGATTATTTCTTTGCTTACCCGAATAATTACAATTATTATGTCAACTATTATAAGGATACCTTTCAGCATGGTGGGGTTTCTCTGGAGGAGATAATCGTTCCCATTATGCATATGATCCCTAAGAAATAAAGCGTTGAAAAAAATCCGTTGCAATCATCTTGACCAAATTTCTGAATGTGCCAAATTAGTCATAGATTTAAGCAGGCATTCACCGGTTTGGGTTTTTCAGGGAGCTATGGGAGCTGGAAAAACGACGCTGATAAAGGCAATAGCTTTCGAAATGGGGGTAGTGGATACAGTTCACAGTCCTACCTATGGGTTGGTAAACGAGTATGAAGATTTAAAGGGAAACTCATATTACCATTTTGATTTTTATCGGATAGAAGACCCTATGGAAGCCGTTGATATGGGGGTGGAGGAATATTTTGATAGCGGGAAGTATTGTTGGATCGAATGGCCCGAAAAAATAGAGGATCTATTGCCGGAAGAGTTTATGAAAATATCCATTCGCGAAGTGGACCGTGATATAAGAGAAATATGTATAATGAAACAAATTAATGGCGGTTCAAAGTGAATTTACGGAAATAGCGACGAAATCAGCACCAATAACCAAGGAATCGCTGGCCAGGGTAAAGAAATCCAAGAATGCCATTTTGATAGGTATTCCCAAGGAGAACGGTGATCATGAAAAACGGGTTGTGCTCACTCCGGAGGCTGCCGGGTTATTGGTCAACAACGGTCAGCGCGTAATCGTGGAAACTGAAGCGGGATCGGCATCAAAATTTACTGACCAACAGTACTTGGATGCCGGCGCACAGGTGGTGTATTCCTCCAAGGAGGCCTTTGATGTCGAGGTGGTTTTAAAGGTGGAGCCCCCGACCATTGAAGAAATCACCTACATGCGCCAAGGTTCCTGCTTGCTGTCCGCATTGCAGTTGGGGGATCAGAAGGCAGAATTTATCCATGGGTTGAATCAAAAAAAAATCACAGGGGTAGCGTTTGAGCATCTGGAAGATAAGGTAGGCGGCATGCCTGTTGTAAGGGCCATGAGCGAAATTGCCGGCAGTACCGTGATGCTCATTGCGGCGGAATACCTGAACAGTGTCAGCAATGGAAAGGGGTTAGTTCTTGGCGGGGTGACGGGAGTTCCTCCCACGCAAGTGGTGATTATTGGCGCAGGAACAGTTGCGGAATATGCGGCGAGAACAGCTTTGGGACTAGGTGCGAATATCAAAATATTTGACAATCAATTGTATAAATTGCGCCGGATCAAACAGCTTCTCGGGCAGCAGGTGTTTACTTCTACAATAGATAATTTCACCCTTTCTCAAGCGCTAAAAGAAGCAGATGTAGTCATTGGAGCCCTTCGCACAGAACGTGGACAGGCTAAGATGGTTGTTTCGGAAGAGATGGTTGCCCAAATGATGGAAGGGAGCATAATAATTGATGTCAGTATAGACCAAGGCGGCTGTGTGGAAACTATCGAGCGGACCACGCATGACGAACCCGTTTTTATCAAGCATGGAGTTATTCACTACGGAGTGCCAAATATAGCCTCCAGGGTGTCACGGACAGCGTCTTTCTCATTCAGTAATATCTTCACACCAATCATTCTTCAGATGGCGGATTTGGGAGGTGCTGAGGAAATGATTTTTAATTATAAATGGTTTATGAAAGGAGTGTATACCTACAGGGGAAGCTTGACCAATGCTCATTTGGCCAGAAAATTCATGATGCCACACAAGGAACTCCAGCTGCTTTTAGCTGCCAGATACTGATATTTTTTAAAAAACGATTAGGACAATAGGTTCTGTCGCAGTAAAAATTCGAGCTGATCATTGGCTTTTATCAGGCTGTCTGTCAGTTGTTTGTTCTCCTTTCGAAGGGAATAAACTTCGTAAGCATTTTTCACCACGGTGCGAAGGTAGTCCTCTTCCCAAGGTTTTGTCAAGTAATGGTAAACTTTTCCCTTGTTGATGGCATCGATTACGGCTTGAACATCGGTATAACCTGTAAGCAAAATACGCATAGGATCTGGGTGTAAGGGGATGATTGATTTTAAAAAATCAACCCCATTCTCCTCAGGCATACGCTGATCAGTAATGATAATATCAATTTCCTCATTCAGTAATAACTCCCTCCCGTCTTTAGCCGATTCCGCTAAAAAAATCTTATAGTCCCTCCTAAATGTAGCCTTGAAGCCCTGAAGGTTGTTTACCTCATCATCTACATATAAGACCCTGATCTTTTCTCTCTCCATGTGATAAATATCGTTATAAGCATTCAAATTATAAAGGACACGATCCTAAAAATTGCTTGATGCCCTGCGATTTCATTAGATAATAATTTGGTAATGAATATTATACTCAGCTTGAAGTTCCGAAGTTTATTTTAAAAATCATGAAAAAAACTGAATTTGTAAAAAAAAAAAGATAAATTTTCTCAAATCACCCGATTTTCTGGATACAAAAATATAACTTTACTACTGTTATCACCCCTATTATTTGTACTAGCATGAACAACTCTGGAAGTGAAGATGAGTTCACACAAGATTTTAAACCTATCATTCTGTCTCCTAGAAACCCTGAGGATATAAAGACCATCCAGCAACTAAAGAAAAATGTGGGAGTGCTTGTATTCGATACAATTACAAGCCAGGTCGATGAACTTTTGAAAATAGACAACCCAACCATAAAAATGGCTCCGGGACAACTGCTGGAAATGCAGAACAATTATTTTTCTGAACGACAATTGACTCCTGAAGAGGTTGGGAATTGGATATACTACCCTTGGAGAAAAACCCTGATTCGAATACTTGAGGAGGATGAATTTATCCGGTTAAGGACTTCTAGAAATAAATATAAGATAACTCATGAAGAGCAGGCATTGCTTTCAAAGAAGAAAATTGGAGTCATAGGACTGTCGGTAGGACAAAGTGTCGCCGTTAGTTTAGCTATGGAGCGGTGTTTTGGAGAGCTTCGCATCGCTGATTTTGATACCCTAGATCTCAGTAATGTCAATAGAATACGTACAGGGTTATTTAACCTAGGGTTGAAAAAGACTACTATTGTTGCGAGGGAAATCTCCGAAATAGATCCGTATTTAAAAGTTACATTATTTAATGAGGGAATAAATGAGCAAAATATACATGATTTTTTTACCTTAGGAGGAGAAATTGACGTGTTGGTTGAGGAATGTGACAGTTTGGCCATAAAAATAGCAAGCAGAGTTAAAGCAAAAGCTCTGCAGATCCCTGTGTTGATGGATACTAGTGACAGAGGAATGATGGATATTGAACGATTTGATTTGCAAAAAGACAGACCTATTTTTCATGGACTTTTGGAGGCGTTTGGAGATGAAAGCCAGCTATTGTACCACCTACCCGAAAAGGCAAGAGAAATGATGATGAGTTTGTTGCAGTTTGAAAATCTATCCGACAGGGTGAAATACAGTTTTTCTGAAATCGGCAAATCCATTACTACCTGGCCGCAATTGGCCTCATCGGTAATTATGGGTGGTGCGGCCTGCTGCCATTATTGCAGAATGATCCTGTTAAAGCAACCGGTAGAATCAGGAAGGTTTTATATCGATTTGGAGTTATTAATCAATTCCCATGAAGGTTAGAGTAAGGATAGTCAGGGCCATTGATGATGTAGAGGCAACCGAAAAATATATCTATGGACATCATAAGGTATTGGAATCCTATGGCATTACCAAGGTAACTTCGGCTGACAGATCCTGGGCCCTCAACCCTCAAGTGTATTTGATTTTATTTGAATCCATGGACGATTTCCGTGTACTTGGAGGTGGCAGGATCCAAATGAGGACGGAAAATTTCCCATTGCCTTTTGAAACTGCTATAAAAGATATAGACCCCAAGATTATCCGATATATGGCGGAATATAAGGATTTAGAGGTTGCAGAGTATTGCGGGCTTTGGAATAGCAGGGAAGTGGCAGGGTATGGTATTGGCAGCATTTATCTCGTTCGGGTCGGTATTGCCATTTTACCCCAATTGAAATTGAAAAAATTGTTTGGGCTTAGTTCACCAGTAACCCTCAGCATTTCTAAAAGTGTGGGATACGAGGTTATAACTTCTTTGGGAGATAACGGTTCTTTTTACTATCCGAAGGAAGGGCTTATCGCTACAGCGCTCGAGATAGTGGACATCGAAAATCTTCCATTTGCAAATGAGACGGAGAGGGAGTACATTTTTGACCTTAGAAAAAAGATGAACTTTTATACAGTGGAAAGTGGTCCCAGAGGAAAGATGGAATTGCAGTTTGAGTTAAAGATACCAAAGCCGAGCGAATGAAAAGAGATTACACGAATTTCAAAAATATGGGGGTGACCTTATTTTTGATCTTGATAGTTATTCTTCCAGTATTTTATTATCTAGGAGTTTTTGGAGGGTATGAAGGATTTAAATTTTCTACCTACGAATATTATATTGGAGATGAGGAGTTGGAGAAGGCGCCTTTTGATAGAGGTGTCTTTTCATTTAAGGAGGAAGAAAAAATAAATTTGGGTGTGTTGGCTGTGCCCTTATATGTAAGGGTAAGCTTGGATCAATACAGGGAAATTGTCTCCGAAACCCCTTCTTACATCGAGGTTAATAGTCCCACTTTTAGGGAGGTGGAGTTTTTTAGGGTTTCGAATGCGGGAGAAATGGTGTCAGTAGAAAAAGCCGGTACTCAATTTCAGCGGCCGGATAAACTCAAAAATCCAAATCCGTATTTTAAAATCTTAGATTTCGACGGATTTACGAATGATATGATATTTAAAGTCCGCTCAGAAGTGCCAATAGAATTTGACATAACCGTTTCCCCTCAACAAACATTTTTTGATAATTATACCAGGCGGATGGTGATCATTAGTGGCTATTTCGGCATTATGGTCGCATTGTTTTTGTATAACCTTATCCTATTTTTCTCAATAAAAGACAAAGTATATCTCTATTACTGTTTTTATATTTTGTTTATTGCGCTGGCGCAATTGTCCCTTTCTGGCTATTCCTATTTTTTTCTCTGGCAAAACCCCTATCTTTACGAGGTTAGTATAATTGGATTTACAACATTGTCCAGCTTTTTTGTAATTCCCTTTTTCCGGCTTTTTCTCAAAACATCCCAGTATTTCCCAAAATATGAGAAGTATCTCTACTTAATCGTTTTTATATATGTCATTGCCCTGATATTGAGATTAATGGGTTACGTATCTGAGAGTTATTTTATCGTTGATATTAATGGTTTGATACTTGCGGTTTCATTTATTTCCATTGCTTTTATAGTAGCGAAAAGAGGATATAGATCGGCTTATTTCTTTATGCTGGCTTGGAGTTTCCTATTGTTTGGATTGGTACTTTTTATTCTGAACAACCAGGGCGTTTTGGATTTGGGAGCTTATGCAAACTTGCCCCTACTGGCTGGGACAGCCATTGAGGCTCTCTTGTTATCTTTTGCATTGGCGGATAAAATCAATATCCTAAAAAAGGAAAAGGAAAAAGAGCAACATGACAAGGTAGAAGCACTGAAAGAAAATGAAAGGCTTATTAAAGAACAGAATATATACCTTGAAGAAATGGTGACTTCCAGAACACGTGAATTGGAGCTTACCCTTAAAAACCTAAAAGACACGCAGACCCAACTTGTAAATCAAGAAAAAATGGCGTCTTTGGGTCAATTGACAGCCGGTATCGCTCATGAAATAAATAATCCCATAAATTTTGTGAGTGCCAATATTTCCCCGTTGAAACGGGATATCAAAGACCTTCTTGAACTGATGGAACTTTACAGGGAAAAGGGCAAGTTGGAATTTTCAGATAAAAGCAAGTCTGAAGTGAGTGATCTCGAAGATGACCTGGAACTGGACTATCTCCTTGAAGAAGTCAACCAGTTGCTTTCCGGGATGGAAGACGGGGCCAAAAGAACCGTGGAAATTGTTAGGGGTCTGAAGCTTTTTTCGAGAATTGATGAGCAGGACGTCAAAGAAGTCGATATTCATGACGGACTAGACAGCACCTTGATTTTGCTAAACAGTTCCATGGGGGGTCGGGTCAATGTGAAAAAAGACTATGCAAATCTTCCTATGGTGGAATGTCTCGCTGGTAAAATAAATCAAGTGTTTATGAATATCATCAGTAACGCCGTTCACGCCATGCTGGACCATACCGTAGAAGGCAAAACCCACGAGCTGGGCCTGAAGACCTCCCAGGAAGGTGACAAAGTAATCATTCAGATATCTGACAATGGACCAGGTATGCCGCCCCAAATTCGGGATAAAATTTTCGAGCCTTTTTTCACAACCAAACCGGTTGGTAAGGGGACGGGTTTGGGATTGTCAATCGTTTATACTATCATTGAAAACCATAAAGGTACGATTCGAGTTGAATCAGAAACGAACATAGGTACAGATTTTATTATAACCCTTCCTATAAACCAAAAATAATAAGGCAATGATCCGAAAAATCAATGTGCTCTATATTGATGATGAAGATAATAATCTAAGCTCTTTTAAGGCAAGCCTTCGCAAAGATTTTAAGATTCATACCGCTTTAAATGCGGAGGAAGGGCTGCAAATGGCACAAGAGGTTGAATTTGAGGTAGTCATTGCAGATCAGCGCATGCCCGGAATGACAGGCGTGGAATTTTTTGAAAAGTTGGTTGTGGTAAATCCTAGACCTATCCGTATATTACTAACCGGCTATTCAGATATAGTCAGTGTCATTGACGCTATCAACAGAGGGGAAGTCTATCGGTTTATAGACAAGCCGTGGAATTTGGAACAAATAAAAAACGCAATTTTCAATGCTGCGGAGATATATGATGCACGGAAGGAATTAAAAGATAAAAATGACAGATTGCAGAAACTGCATTCTGAGATGAATCAATTTGTTTATAGCCTTTCCCATGAGCTAAGGGGGCCACTTATGAGCATATCAGGAATCTCCAAACTGGCGAAAATGGAAACTTTGGAACCATCGATCTTGGAGTATTTTGATATGATTGATTCCGCTACCTTGAAACTGGATGATTTTATATACAAAATGCTTGATTTTTACAGGTCAACTAAGATTGAAAATAAAATTGAGCTTATTGATTTCAACTTAGTTTTCGATCAGCAGATGGAGGAATACCGGAAAAAGTGGAACATGAATGATGTTGATTTTTCCGTTCACATTCAGCAGGATATTGACTTTCACTCAGATGAGGCCAAGATCCGTGTAATTCTTAATAATCTAGTTGGCAACGCATACAAGTTTCAGAAGGAATCAGGGTCAAAAAAAATCAAAATAACCATCACTACATCAAAGGGAAATGCTGAAATTACGGTGGTTGATAATGGCATAGGTATCGAAGAAAAACACCAAAAAGACGTGTTTAACCTTTTTCATAGGGCAACGCAAAGGAATGTTGGGTCAGGTCTGGGATTATATATGGTAAAAGAGTCCGTGGAACAAATGAACGGAACTGTAATATTGAAATCTGAGCAGGGAAGTGGTACTAGCGTACAGGTAATCCTGCCCGATTTAAAATAGTCTTACGTGATTAAATTGGTTTTTTTCCTGCTTGCGAGCTCTGCTAACTTTACACTTCTTTTCTTTGTTCAGAGGTAAATAGGCCGTAATTTGCGCAAAATTACTTAAAAAATTCTTTTTTATGATTAATCCTTGGCATGACGTAAGTATTGGCGAGCAGGCACCTGAATATGTCACCGGTGTAATAGAAATTCCCAAAGGTAGTAAAGGCAAATATGAACTGGATAAGAAAACTGGCATGTTGCTTTTGGATAGGGTGTTGTTTTCGGCAGTTCATTATCCCGCAAACTACGGGTTTATTCCTCAAACCTTTTGCGAAGACCACGACCCCTTGGACATCCTAATCATTTCCCAGATTGACATCCCCTCAATGACGCTTGTAAAGGCAAAAGTCATAGGTGTGATGCGAATGATTGATGGTGGTGAAGCAGATGACAAAATAATCGCAGTGGCTGCGGATGACCAATCGGTTAATTACATTGATAATATCGATGAACTTCCGCCACACCTGATGAAAGAAACGAGAAGATTTTTTGAAGATTACAAAAAACTTGAAAGCAAAGAAGTGAAAGTGGAAGACTTTTTGGGAAGGGAGGAAGCTACGAAAATCATCCTAGATGCTGTTAAACTCTATGACCGTACCTTCCGTACTATTAAATAGTTTTACAAAACCCAACAGCAAGTTGGGTTTTGCATTTCCCAGTTTCCCGCTGACCTCATTGGAAACAATTCGGTATTTTTTGGACGTAAAGACCAATCTACTCATTGTAATACTAATCATGTCTTCCTTTAGCCTGAAAGCACAAGAAACGGTCGACAAGCTACAGGTTTCCGGATACATGGAAGCCTATTATTCCTTCGATGTAAGCAGGCCAGTTACTCATGAGAAACCATCATTTTTGTATAACTTCAAGCGCCATAACGAATTTTCTTTAAACTTGGCACTCGTTCAGCTGGCCTATTATTCGGGAAAAACAAGGGCTAATGTTGGCGCAATGGCCGGAACCTATGCCCAATACAACTTGGCAGATGAACCGGTGTGGGCACAGTTTGTCTATGAGGCATCCGTCGGCATACAATTGATAGAGCAACTTTGGCTGGATGTAGGTATCATGCCTTCACATATTGGGTTTGAAAGTGCCGTGGGAAAGGATTGCTGGCATCTTTCGAGAAGTCTTTTGGCGGAAAATTCACCCTACTTTCTCACTGGGGCGAGGTTAACGTATGAGATAAATAATAAATTGGAGGCAACCTTATGGGTTACCAATGGCTGGCAAAACGTACAGCGAACCCGGGGTCATGAGTTGCCTTCATTGGGTTTGGGTGTCCAATACAAACCCACCGACGATCTTACCCTGAACTATGCAAATTACTGGGGAAACGAATCGCCACATCCAGTCAATATGTACCGTTTTTTCAATAATTTTTATGTGCAAAAATACTCCGACTTAGTAAATATAACCTTTGGAGCGGATTTTGGGCTAGAACAACGGGTGTTTAGGCGAGGGTTTAATTACTGGTATGGCGTTACCCTTTCACTACAAAAACCTCTGTCCAATCAATTTACGCTTGCAGGAAGAGCGGAATATTATTCGGATACCAAAGGTGTAATCCTTGCTGACGCGATGCAAGTGTCCGGATTATCTTTAAACCTAGATTACAACCTTACTGAGAAGGCTGTAATCCGGGTTGAAGGAAGGCAATTCATCAGTCCTGAACCCATTTTTCAACAGCCCTCAGGATGGATGAACAAGGGAAATTTAGCTTTTAATACTTCCTTGGCCCTGCGTTTTTAGCGTAATTTCTCAAGGCTTTCTTCCAAGATCTTTAATTTGGATTCTGCATCTGCTTGCTTTTGTTGTTCTTTTTCCACAACATCTGCAGGAGCACTTGCTACAAAACGTTCATTGGCAAGTTTCTTCATTACAGATTGAAGAAATCCTTTGGTATAGTTTATCTCCTGTACAAGATTTTCTTTTTCCTCAGCCACATTTATCTTTTCCGATATTGGGATAAAGCATTCATCGGATTTAACAACGAAGCTTACGGCCTGTTCCACTTCCCCCCCAAAAGAAACAGAAGATAGATTGGCAAGTTTCACCAAGATCCCTTCAAAGGATTCATATAGCTCAGTGCGGGTTGTATTGACAGTAAGTGCCAATGCTTCTTTGGGAGAAATACCCTTTGACGCTCTGATATTTCTAACCTGGGATATGACATCAAATATGTGTTGGGCATCTTCAATCACTTTATTTTCAAAGGAAGTCATTGTTGGCCATGCAGATACGATAAGAGCCTCCTTACTTTCCCGTTCTTTGATTTGATGCCACAGTTCCTCAGAGATAAATGGCATAAAAGGGTGCAAAATCTTCAAGATATTCTCAAAATAGACCAAAGTCTGCTCGTAGGTTTCCCGGTCTATCGGAGCTTGATAGGCTGGCTTGATCATCTCAAGGTACCAAGAACAGAAATCGTCCCATACAAGTTTATAGGTGCTCATAAGTGCGTCAGAAATTCTAAACTTCACGAAGTGGTCTTCAATTTCTGCCAGTGCCTGTTGAAATCTGTTTTCGAACCAGTGGATGGCTGCCTTGTTTTCATTAGGCATTTCGCTTTCCGTGATTTCCCATCCGCTGATCAGTCGGTAGGCATTCCAAATTTTATTGCTGAAATTCCGGCCTTGTTCCACCAGTTTTTCATCAAAGGGCAGATCATTGCCGGCTGGTGAGCTGAATAGCATACCCGTCCGTACCCCGTCCGCACCAAAGTTTTTGATAAGTTCAAGGGGGTCAGGAGAATTTCCCAGGGATTTGGACATCTTTCTACCTAACTTATCACGAACTATACCCGTGAGATAGACATTTTTAAATGGCTTTTCCCCGGTATATTCATAGCCTGCAATAATCATTCTGGCGACCCAGAAGAAGAGAATTTCAGGGGCAGTTACCAGATCGTTGGTCGGATAATAATAGCTGAGATCTTCATTCTTCTTACCGGTTTCGAAAAAATCAGCGTCAAAAACCGAAATAGGCCACAACCAGGAAGAAAACCATGTATCCAGCACGTCATCGTCCTGTCTCAAATCTTCCGCAGTGAAGGTTTTGTCGAAGCGGGCATTGGCTAGCTGTACCGCTTCCTCCCGGCTTTTCGCTACTACATACTCCCCGTTGGGGAGGTAATAGGCGGGAATTCGATGACCCCACCACAACTGTCTGGAAATACACCAATCCCTGACGTTTTCCATCCAGCTTCTATACATGTTTTTAAACTTGGGAGGGAACAGTTTGATGCTGTCATTCATTACAGCGGCCAAAGCAGGCTTAGTAATATCTGTCATCTGAAGAAACCATTGCATGGAAAGCCTGGGCTCTATGACTGCATCCGTTCTTTCTGAGTGACCCACATTGGAAGTATAGCTTTCCTCTTTGGCCAACTGGTTAGCCTCCTTCAGTAGTTTGGCGATTTTTTTACGGGCAATAAACCTGTCTTCTCCGACCAGTATTTGGGCTTTTTCGTTTAACGTCCCGTCGTCGTTGAGAATATCGATAACTTCCAGCTTATGCCGGAGGCCAATTTCATAGTCATTGATGTCGTGGGCCGGTGTGATTTTGAGGCAACCTGTCCCAAATTCTCTGTCCACATAGTCGTCCTCAATAATTGGAATGGCTCTATTGATTAAAGGAATCAATGCTTTTTTGCCCTTTAAATGGCTGAATCTATTATCCTCGGGATGAATACAAATGGCCACATCGGCCATAATCGTTTCTGGCCGGGTCGTAGCGATCGTCAAAAATTCCTCGCTGTCTTCAATGGCATACTGGATATAGTACAATTTGGAAGGGATTTCCTTGACGATTACCTCATCATCGGAAAGAGCGGTTCTTCCTTGGGGATCCCAATTTACCATACGAATACCCCTATAGATTTTTCCCTTGTTATGAAGATCGACAAAAACACTGATGACGGCGCGGCTCAGGTCTTCATCCATGGTGAATTTAGTTCTGTCCCAATCGCAGGATGCTCCTAACTTTTTTAGTTGCTCCAAGATGATACCCCCGTATTTCTCCTTCCATTCCCATGCATGGGATAAAAACTCCTCCCGTGTCAGGCTTTTTTTGTCTATTCCCTTTTCTTTGAGCATGGCCACCACTTTAGCTTCTGTGGCAATGGATGCATGATCTGTTCCGGGCACCCAGCAGGCATTTTTTCCCTCCATTCTTGCCTTACGAATCAGGATGTCCTGAATAGTGTTGTTCAGCATATGCCCCATATGAAGTACCCCGGTGACATTTGGTGGGGGGATTACGATGGAAAATGGCTCTTTGTTATGATCTACCTTAGACTGGAATAACTGATGATCCATCCAGTATTGGTACCATTTTGATTCAGAAGTACTTGGGTTATATTTAGACGCTAAGGACATACGTGTTAGATTGCTTGAACCGCAAAATTAACATAATTATTTTTTAACAGATCGAAATCCCCCGTGTTTAAGCGATAAAAACGGGACCTTTACAAATCAACACACCAATGCGCAAGATTAGGAAACTACTGAGGGGGAGAGGTGGATTCAAGCTGTGCTCGCAAAATTGCGCTTAAATAGGAAATATTTAATGGTTTAAATTTCTACTCTTTTACGTATTTGCTGTTTTATTGAACCTTGCTGGAGCGTTACTGTTTTTGGTCGGATTGGCAGTTTCCTTACCTAATAATTTACTTTGCTCTATCATTTTTTTGAATCTATTACCGAAGAGGCTTTCGTGAAGGAGGCAGAAGAGGTCAAAACGGATTAAAGGGTGCGTTATATTATTAAAAATCGTTACTTTTGGAAACAAGAGGAATAATAATATTTCAAGGTGTATGAAATAGTCACGATTATCGGGGTGGTTCAGTCCCTTTTTGGAATGGTTATTTTTTTAACCAAAAGGCCTACCCACACCAGTTTTTGGTTCTTATCCGCTTGGTTTGCTGTGATTGCCATTTTCTTAGGCTCTTTTCTTTTGCCTTTCGAAGTAGTTGATTACTTTAAACCCGGCATATTCCCAGTATTATTTCTGTTGGGTCCCTTACTTTATTTTTATGTAAGTTCTCTTACAGTGGAGGATTTCAAACCAACTTTCAAGCATCTATTTCATCTAATACCAATGGCTGCCATATCCATTCACCGGTCTACCACGTCGGTGGTTCCAATAATGAGGTCGTCGGAAGATCCACTTTTTGTTTACAATAAGGTGTATTACTTTTTATTTGTTCTCAGTCTGGTTTTTTATTGGTTCATTAGCCTGATGCTTATCGTTAAATTTCGTAAAAGGATCCCCTTACACTTCTCCAATTATACCCGAAACAACTCATTTACCTGGCTCCTTTTTGTCTTAACATTTTTCCTTTTATTCTTCATGGTTGATTTTGTGCGGCAATTTATACGAATTGCATGGGACATTGAACTAACAAGTTTTTCCCTGCTTCCTTTAAATCTGGCGGCATTTGTATTTATCATGATCTTTTTTGGGATTAATCAATCGGTTATTTATCGGCCATTGAATCGAAAAGTGGAATCCGCTATCCCAGATGAGAACACGGAAAGTTCAGAGCCAAAATATAACCGTTCTGCCATACACGAAGATGAAGTAAAAGCCTTAAATAAAACCATTGTTACCTATTTAAGGAATAAAAAGCCATACCTTAACCCGGATTTCAGCCTTGAGATGATGGCAGCAGACTTGGAAATCTCAAGGCACAAGCTGTCGCAGTTGATAAATACCGGACAGAATAAGAATTTTCACAAGCTAATCAACGAATATCGCATTCGGGAAGTAAAAGAAATGATTGTTGATCCCGGCTACGGGCATTTTTCAGTGTTGGGTATTGCTTTTGAATGTGGTTTCAATTCCAAATCGGCCTTTAACAGAATTTTCAAAGAAGAAACCGGATTAACTCCCAGTGAGTACAAGAGGAGTGTATGATCCCTAAAATCCGCAACCGTCCTAGTTTTATTGATAATCTGCTCGGTAGTAGGATTAAATGGGTGAAACCTGGAAAGTATTTCCTCATGAGAATTACCTGCGTAATGGAAAGTACTGTGGATTTTAGAAACTGTTTGATTCATAAAGTGGTGCCAATTTATCAGTTGGGACATCGATGTAAGTTAATTCCTATAGTTTTGACTATGACTTTTCAACATTCGGAAAAGTTGCCCGGTCCCTCTTTTTGCATCACCAAATAATTTAACTTATAAACTCATAATATGAAAAAATCAGATTCCCCCTTACTGCAGAGGCAAGTAAAATGGTCCGTTTTTATGCTGGATAAAGTAGCAATGATTCTACCTGTCATGTTATTGGTGGCTGCCATCTATTCATGCGGAGAAAAAAACAGTTACGAACAACCTGAGTTGGGCTTCCGGTCAGCTGAACTTATGGAGATAGATGGGTTGCAGTTTAAGGACCTGAATAAAAATGGTCAGCTCGACAGGTATGAGGACTGGAGACTCACACCCGAGGAAAGAAGTGAAGACTTGCTTTCCCAAATGTCGTTGGAGCAGAAAGCAGGTTTTATGATGATCAACTCCCTCAGTATGCTTGGAAGCAGAAAAGCGGAAGCCTCCGGAGGTCAGTTCGTGGCAAGTGATCTCGAAGAAGGACAGGTAAAAGAAGACCGATCTGAACAGGCCAACCGGCCAAACTTTATAGGCGGGATGAACACGGTGACCAGTTCATCACAAATGGTAAAGGAGTATAATAACCGACATTTTATACTCAGATCCAACGAAAGTGCACGGATCATATCCGAATGGAATAACAAACTTCAGGAACTTTGTGAAAGCGAGCCCTTAGGCATCCCGGCAATTATCACTTCCAACCCCCGAAACCACATTACTTCCAACGCCTCCGTGGGAACAGCTTTGGATGCTACTATTTTTACGGCTTGGCCTGGCGAACTGGGCCTGTCAGCTACCCGGGACCTTTCCCTGATAAGGGACTTTGCTGATTTTTCCCGGCAGGAATGGCATGCAGCTGGTATAAGAAAAGGCTACATGTATATGGCAGATTTGGCGACAGAACCCCGGTGGTCAAGAGTTAATGGCACCTTCGGTGAAGATCCCGAGTGGGTTGCTGAAATCATTAAGGAGATTGTTCTTGGCTTTCAGGGTGAAAAATTGGGTCCAACATCCATTGCTTTGACCATGAAGCATTTTCCGGGCGGTGGTTCCGGAAAAGGCGGGCAGGACTCCCACTTTGACTGGGGGAAGGAACAGGTGTTTCCAGGAGGCAGGTTTTATGAAAACTTATTGCCGTTCCGGGCTGCTATAGATGCCGGTGCTTCCGCCATTATGCCTTACTATTCCATGCCTGTGGGCACCGAATTTGAGGAAGTGGGGTATGCGTACAACAAAGGTGCACTTACGGATTTGCTTCGTGGTGACTTGGGTTTTAAGGGGATCATAAATACAGATACCGGACCACTTACACGTATGGTTTGGGGAGTAGAGGACCTCAGCCTGTCAGAAAGGTACAAAAAAGCAGTCGAGGCGGGATCCAATATTATTTCTGGGGTTTCGAATCCCGCAGATCTTATTGAAGTCGTTAATAATGGCATGCTTGCCATGGACCATATTGATAATTCGGTGACGCTTCTTTTAAAAGAAAAGTTTGCACTTGGATTATTTGAAAACCCCTACAGTGATCCTGATGCATCAGAGAAGCTGGTAGGTGGAGAGGACTTTCGGGAAAAAGCCGCCCTTGCTTTAAGGAAGTCCATTGTTTTACTAAGAAATGAAAATAGTGCCCTTCCTCTAAAACCAAGTACAAAGGTATATTTTGAAACCCTCAAAGCACCGGGTAGGGGAGAACAGGCGACTCAGCGAAAAGTTTTGACAGAAAACGATGCCAACTATGATTTGGTTTTTGTGGACTCTCCGTCAGATGCCGACATTGCCATACAGTGGATAATCCCTTCCAGCTCACTTTTTAACTCCGAGGGGGCGCCCATATCCATTTCACTTTCGAAATCTTCAATAAATGTGGATCAAATAAATAAGATAGCTGAAAGTGTTCACACCATTTTAGTAGTGGACTATACGAATCCTTGGGTAATTGATGAAGTTTATAATGACGCCGATAGGGGGAATATAAAGGGTGTTCTGGCAACTTTTGGCACGACACCTGAGGCCTTACTTGATGTGCTTACCGGCAAATTCAACCCGCAGGGTAAAATGCCGTTTTCGACTCCTGTTTCCGACCAGGCGGTGGAAAATAATTTGGAAGATGTCCCCGGTTACCTGGAAGAAGAGGGCTATGCCTTGTTTCACTATAAGGAAGGGTTGAGTTATTAGATTGAAGAAAATTGTTGATTTATTCGGTCTTTTATTAAAATAATGAAGGGAAGCGTGTTTACAGCTTCCCATTATTTTATATAGTTTCAAGCAGGGAGGAGGCAATTGATTGAATTTGATTTTGGTCTCTGTCAAATTAATCAAAGATCTGAAAGTTCTTAAATTAAATAGGAATGTGGCTTTAGCCCATTCACTAAGGATCTGTTGTAGTATAATCCTCCAGCTTTAGCCAAACTCGCCTATTCTGTTGATTTGAGAAAAAGTTTGGTGGAACTGGCCTATTAATTAGGGATTTGAGAGGCTCGGTTAATTGTTTGGCTAAAGACAAAAGATGAGTTTTTTGAAATCCTTGGGCCACCAGCTGAAGCAGGAGGCAATTGAGGGAATTCAATCTGGCCTCTATCCATCTAATTTAAAGAAATGGTAAATTCTAAACTCAATAGGAATGTGGCTTTAGTCCATTCACCAAAAATCGGCTTAAAACCATCCGGATTCAGCCAAAATTAGATGCATGGAATTAAATTATTTCATACCTTTGCTATTCGTAAATAAATCTTCACTCTTTGCTTGCAGCAATGGCCCCCAGGTGCGTGAACCTGGGGGTTTTTTGTTTTGGATTCGGCTTTCCATTTTGAGCATTCCCTCCCTAATATCGATTGTAGCCCTATTTAAAAATCTCATCGTAAAGATTTAAAAAAAAATTATCCATTCTGCGCAACAAGGTTTGATTTTTGTACTAAGGTTTACAGCCTTTTGCTAGAATTTAATTCTAAAAAAAGGATTACCTTTGTCCCATATTTACTTCGTGCAAAAGCTATGAGTGATCAGATCAAACACGAGTGCGGAATAGCCATGATTAGGCTGAGGAAACCACTCCAATATTACATTGACAAATACCAAACTCCACTCTACGCAGCAAATCGACTATATGTCTTGATGCAGAAGCAAATCAACAGGGGACAGGACGGGGCAGGCGTAGCAAATATCAAAATAAATACCTCTCCGGGTACACGGTATATTAGCAGATACCGCTCCATAGATTCGGAGGCTGTTACAGGTATTTTTCAAAAAATATCAAAAAAATTCAAGAAGGCCCGAAAAACCGGATCGGATGCAGACCTTATGGACGCTGCTTGGATTAAAGAAAATGTAGCATTCAGCGGGGAAGTTTGGCTGGGACATTTAAGGTACGGAACCCATGGGGAGAACAGCATAGAAACCTGCCATCCTTTTCTGAAACAAAATAACTGGAGAAGTAGAAATCTGGTTATGGCTGGGAATTTCAATATGACCAATGTGGAGGAACTTTTTGATATCCTCGTAGAACTTGGTCAGCATCCCAAAGAAAAAACTGATACTGTCACTGTAATGGAAAAAATCGGCCACTTTTTGGACGAGGAAAATCAACGGCTATTCGATAAATATAAGGGTATAAGCAACCAAGAAATCACGGAAGTCATTGAGCAAGAGTTGGATGTAGCCAGGATATTGAGACGCAGTTGCAGGGATTTTGACGGTGGATATGCCATGGCTGGTCTAATCGGCAATGGTTCCAGTTTTGTCGTTCGGGATCCTATTGGAATACGCCCCGCCTATTACTATGCGGACGACGAGATTGTCGTGGTTGCTTCTGAGAAGCCACCGATCAAAACAGCCTTCGACATTGAGTACAGTGCTATCAAGGAAATTAAGCCCGGACATGCACTTGTCATAAATAAGGACGGATCGTATGGCGAATACGAAATCATTACCCCCAAGGCAAAGAAATCCTGCAGTTTTGAGCGCATCTATTTTTCACGTGGTACGGACCCAGATATTTACCGGGAACGAAAAAACCTTGGTCGGGCATTGGTTCCACAAATCCTCAAAGCCATTGATTTTGATATAAAAAACACCGT
This sequence comes from Lunatimonas sp., assembly GCA_035460985.1. Taxonomy (GTDB): domain Bacteria; phylum Bacteroidota; class Bacteroidia; order Cytophagales; family Cyclobacteriaceae; genus Lunatibacter. The sequence goes on along the minus strand of DATHWC010000130.1, from coordinate 4,043 downwards.
TTTTTCTTATATTCCCAATACGGCCGAAACGTCATTTTACGGAATGATTGAGGGGCTGGAGGATTACCTGAGTGCCAAGAGACGTGAAGTACTGATTGACGGGAAACCACATTTGGGTGATTTGGAAGAACTGTTGAATTTTAGACCGCGGGTAGAGAAATTAGTAAGTAAGGACGTAAAGCTTCGAACCTTTATCACCAATGACAGCGATCGGGATATCATGGTGTCCAATGTCTATGACACCACCTACGAAGTAATCCGGCCAGGTGTGGACACTATTGTTGTGATCGATGACAGTATCGTGCGGGGAACAACATTGGAAAAAAGCATATTGACCACCTTGGACAAGTTAAAGCCGAAACGCATCATCATCGTATCTTCAGCACCCCAAATTCGATTTCCGGATTGCTATGGTATAGATATGTCTAAAATGAAAGAATTTATCGCTTTTCGAGCGGTGGCGGCTTTACTCTCGGATAGAGGCCAATCGGACCTCATGGAGCGGGTTTATACCAAATGCGTTTCGTTTCCGAATGCGAATGAGAATTTTGTCAAAGAAATTTATGAAGGGTTTACCGATCAGGAAATTTCAGATAAAATCGCCCAAATTATTACCTCAGAGCACATCAGCGCAAAGGTGACGGTGGTTTATCAAACGGTAAGTAATTTGAACTTAGCTTGTCCGGAACATTTAGGAGATTGGTACTTCACTGGAAACTTTCCTACCAAGGGTGGTATGAGGGTGGTAAACCGGGCATTTGTGAATTATATGGAAGGAAAAGGAGTTCGGGCGTATTGACCCGATTTTTCCTTTGTTTTTTGTCTTTTTGCGGTTAATCCGTTATTAATTGAAGCCTTTGCTGCGGTTTCCTAAAAATATATTAAGTAATGAGTATTGATGTGTCATTGTTAAAAACAGTCTGTGATCTCCCCGGAGCACCGGGGTTTGAAAAGCAGGTAAGAGATTTTATTGTGAAGGAAGTAGCACCATTGGTGGATGCAGTTGAAGTGGACAATCTGGGCAATGTAATAGCTATTAAGCGTGGCAAACGAAACCCGGAGAATAAGCGGGTAATGGTCGCAGCCCACATGGATGAAATTGGGTTTATCGTTACGCATATCGATGACAATGGTTTTTTGCGCTTCCATACCTTGGGCGGTTTTGATCCCAAGACGCTCACGGCCCAGCGGGTTATAGTTCATGGCAGAAAAGACCTAATTGGCGTTATGGGAAGCAAGCCGATCCATGTAATGACTACGGAGGAGCGACAAAAAGTGGCCAAAATCACCGACTATTTTATCGATTTGGGCATGGGGAAGTCGGAAGTAGAGAAATTTGTAAGGGTTGGTGATCCTATTACCCGTGAGCGGGAATTTATTGAAATGGGAGACTGTGTCAACTGCAAGTCTATTGACAACCGTGTCGCGGTATTTATTTTGTTGGAAACGCTCAGGAGATTGGAAAATCCGGCTTATGATGTATATGCGACCTTTACAGTACAGGAGGAAGTAGGGTTGCGTGGAGCAAATGTATCCGCACACTTTATTGATCCGGATTTTGGCATTGCGGTAGACACGACAATTGCCTATGATGTTCCTGGAGCTTCTGCGCATGAAAAAATCACTGAATTGGGCAAGGGCACAGCCATTAAAATCATGGATGCTTCTACCATCTGTGATTATCGGATGGTAGCATTTATGAAAAAGACAGCCGAAGAAAAAGGGATCAAATGGCAGCCGGAAATACTGACCGCTGGAGGTACCGATACTGCTGGAGTTCAGCGAAACGGCAAGCAGGGAGCCATTTCGGGAGCCATTTCTATTCCAACCCGACATCTACACCAGGTAATTGAGATGGCCCATAAGGACGATATTGGTGCCAGCGTAGATTTACTGAAAGCCCTTCTCGAAAGTATTGATACTTACGATTGGAAGCATTAGCCGTTTAATCGTTTTTTTGGGATTTTCTTCGACAAGTATTTTATTAACTCCACATAGGAAAGGTGTTCATGATTGCTTATGCTGAAGGACGTTTTATCGTCAAAAAGCAAGCTGAGTTGTTTAAATTCCCGCTTATTGGCCATCACTTTCTCTTCTTGCCATCCTAGAACCTGATTTAGGGAATAGGACTTTTTAAGTCCTTTGAGCGGAATCCGGATGTCGATCCGATCATTGCCCGCAGCAATGAATTTGTACCCAGCCATCATCTTAACCAAAATCAACAAAATGGCCAATGTGAGAATGGTGCAGCAGATTAGATAAAAAATAAGGCTATATGACCCACCCCGGTAAAAGTCGGCAAGAAGATAACCTAAGCCAAGCATCAATATAACAACAACTAGGCTAAGTGTAATATAGGTTTTTGTTTTTGGTTTACTTTGGATCATCCTCTTGTTGAATTTTCAGTAGCGTTTCTTTTGAAAAAGCGATTAGCTCGGGGAAAAAATTATCGAAATACCTTTGGAACTGGTCGTGATGGAGCATTAGGTGTGAGGTGGCATTTTCCAAGTTTGATTTGAACGTAGTCCGGTGCGAGATTCCCGTAAGAGCTCGTTGGATTCCGGCTTCTGTTCCATAAGCGACCAGCCAGTTTTCCTTTTTCATAAACGAAAAGGCATATTTGAATTTATCGGGTAATAGCGGTAGATAGTCTTCAATCATTTCGTACACCTTTTGGGAGAAAATCTCAAGGGCGACGTCGTGATAGGTGGACCAGTTTTTAGCTAGGAAGTAATCAAAAAACATATCCGTAATTACGGATGAGTATCTAAAAAATACAGGTTTTAGCAAGAGCTGGGATTCTTTTACTAGCGGATGGAAATCCGTAAATCGATCAATTTCTCTATGAAGCCGAATCCCATCAATAATTTCCCTTTCAAATTGTTCCTCTAGGTTCCCTTTGACAAAATCTCCAATGAAATTTCCTACCAATATTTTTGGTTGATCAAATGACAAAAAGGCGTGGGCAAGAAAATTCACTTAGCGTACGGATGTTTTTTAATACGAAAACAAGTATCATTGCTTTGGGGTAATAGAATCTATATGACAAATATACAGGAAGAATTAAAATTAATAAAAAAACTTTTAAGAACAGAATGGAAGGAGGACCTTGAGCAATACAAGCGTAAGACATTTGGTCGCTCTTTGGCTGAGAGAAAAGCAGATGGAATATGTTGGTATCCGGTTTCAGTTTCAAAAACAAAAACTGGTTTGGCAGATAAACTGCTTGTGGAGGTAACCCATGCGGATCCCCCTTCTTCCCACGGATTCCAGTCAGGAAAATCCGTTTCCCTTTTTTCCAACGCCCAAGAAAATGATTCCTCCAAGGACCGTGTCAGTGGGGTGGTCAATTATGTGCGGGGCAATAGGCTTATGATGACGCTTGGGTTGGAACATGCACCCGATTGGCTTGAAGGGGGCAAACTCGGCATAGACTTGCTTTTCGATGAAAACACCTACCGCCAGATGGATGCGGCAATGGATACTGTTATAAACGCTAATCAAGGGCGATTAAATACCCTCAAAGAGATTTTGTTGGGCGATACGGCTCCCGCTACGCTTCCCGTAAAACTGGAGTTGGATGAAGACTGGCTGAATGAAAGTCAGCTTTCCGCCGTTCAGCTAGTATGCTCCGCAAAAGATGTAGCTATCATTCATGGACCTCCAGGCACGGGTAAGACGACGACCTTGGTTGCCTCCATTCATGAAACTTTGAAGCGGATGCATCAGGTGATGGTATGCGCCCCAAGTAACGCTGCCGTGGATCTATTGGTGGAAAAGTTGGTGCAAAAAGGTATTGCTACACTCCGTATAGGCCATCCTGCCCGGGTAGACGATGACATCCTTAACCAAACGCTGGATGCCAAGATTTCCCAGCATGGAAGCTATAAAGCACTGAAGAATCTGAAAAAGGAAGTGGCGGAATTGCGACGAAAAGCGAAACAGTATAAGCGGAATTTTGGTCACCAGGAGCGTGCACAGCGGCAGCACCTCCATGATCAAGTCAGTCAAGCACGACGGGAGATAGATCAGTTGGAGGACTA
>DATHWC010000129.1:0-2757 GCA_035460985.1 Lunatimonas sp. | reverse complement strand
ATAAAAATTGTAAGCATGAAATTTCCATAGGAGAAAGTGTTTGAAAATCCCCATAAAAATTTGGGATCGATTTGACCAATAATCTGTCGGTCATCCGGAGTAAGCTCACCATCACCATTTACATCCTTGAGCTTTACAAATCCCGGCTGTGTGCCAAACCGAGCCGCTTCTGTTTCTTCATGAAGCTGCCACACCCCGTCCCATACAAAATCATAATTAACTCCTATGGGGTGACCAATGAACCATTGATTGACAACGTCATCAATCTCATTTCCATTCTCGTCTAATGCTCCATATAATGAGATGATCTTATTTTCGATATAGGAAAGATTACCTGTAGTTGACCACTGGAATTTATTTTTTACCAGATTCCTTGAATGAAGAACCAGTTCGATACCGTTATTTTGGGTTTCGCCAATGTTCTCTGTAATTCCAGGATGTACCCACCCCCCCGGTAGATGGGTTACAGGAGTAATGCCATGGATGGTTGAGATACTCCTGTTCAAAAGCAAATCAATGGTATTTGTCTGATACCAGTTGATATTACCGGAAAACCTACCTTCAAACGTTTCAAAGTCCATACCCAGGTTGATGTTGCGTGAAGATTCCCATCCAAGGTTGTCAAGTCCAAGCCTACTTGGCTTGTAGCCTATTACCGCCTCCGTACCACTAGTGTAATTTGCGACGACATATTGGGATAATGACTCATAGGCCCCTATGGCCTGGTTTCCGTTCAATCCGTAGGAAGCTCTTAGCTTCAATTCGCCGAAAAGATCCTTGAATGGGAAAAAATCTTCGTTTGCCAGATTCCATCCCAGAGCCAAAGAAGGAAATGTACCCCATTTGGTTTTAGCTCCAAACCCAGAATATCCATCCCTTCGCATTGTTAAAGTCAAAAGGTACCGGCTCGCATAGGAATAATTTAATCGCATCATCTGGGATATAAGATCTGTTTGATTAAAGGAATTTGAAGGGATCCGAACGGCTGCCTGATCTGATGCATACCAGGAAAAAAAATCGTTTGGAAACCTGCTTGCATTCAGAGAATTGGTTCTTGCTGTATTTCCCTCGTAACTATATAAACCCGTGAAAAACAAGTTATGCTCCCCAATTTCCCTGGAGTAACTAAGGATATTCTCTATCACCGTATTGTTGCTGACCGAGTTGCTTATAGTTGATGCGCCCAAAGCTTCAAGACCCGAACGTGTGTTTCTTCCGCGGTATTGGGCCCGATCGGTGAACCGCATTCTCACCCCTGTGTTTAGCCTATAACTTAAACCCTTGATAAAAGGGATATCTACCAAGGCATAGTTATTTGTCAAAACCTGATAGGACTTATCCAGGTCATCGTAGAGCAGTGGGCCCAATGGATTACCAACAACAATATTATCCTCCCATGGCCAAACAGTTAATCTTCCGTATTCATCATATGCCCGGCCAAGCGGATTTGTTGTTAGTGAGCCTGAGAAACTGGCCTCCGCACCACTAGCGTCATCAAAAGTTAGCTGGTTTCGTGACCCAATGGTTAACCAGTCAAAAACTTTGGTTTCAACATTAATCCTACTTGAAATACGTTGAAAATTATCATTTTTGGCAATGCCTTTTACATCCAGCAAACCCAAACCAATATAATACTTGGTATTATTAAATCCTCCTGAGAGTGACATATTATGCTCCTGGGTATGGCCTTTGCGAAGAGCAAGCTTGGTCCAGTCCGTCCAAGCTCCCTCCTGTAGGACCTGTTCCTCACTAAGGGTCATAGCACCCGCATTCCTTGTCATTTTAAAATCATAAAATTCCGGACCAGTCAGCATACGGTTAACTTTTGTGACATCTGTTAAAGAATACCGTCCTTCGTAAGAAAAGCTGGTTTTACCCACAGCACCTTCTTTAGTGGTAATCAGAATCACGCCGTTTGCTCCCCTTGATCCGTAAATTGCCGCAGCTGAAGCATCTTTTAAAATTTCAATCGAGCCGACATCATTGGGATTTAAATCGTTAATCTGTCCCCCATAGGGAATTCCATCCACAATAATCAATGGATCATTATTGGCAGTTATAGAATTCCTCCCTCTCACCATAATACTTTGATCTGGTCGGGCTCCGGCTGATGAAGTCCTAACCATCACACCCGCTACAGCCCCCTGAATAGCCTGGGCTACATTAACATTGGGAACCATTTCCAATCTTTCTTTAGGAATTGATGCAACTGACCCAGTAATGTCACTTCTTTTCTGGGTTCCATATCCTACCACCACCACCTCCTCAAGGGAAGTTACATCTTCATTTAAGGTAACATCAATCACATTTTGATTTCCTACGATGAGGCTGTGGGATTCAAATCCTATAAAAGAAAAAACCAGAGTAGCACCTTCTGGAACAGTTAAAGAATACTTACCATCTATATCCGTAACCGTACCTATCGAGGTGGCAGGCACAGAAACTGTTACTCCGGGGATTGGCTCCCCATTCCCATCCACCACGGTCCCACTAATTGAGACCGGATCCAAATCAGCAATCACCTCTACACCACTATCCTTCCTTTTCAAAACGTCAATCCCATGATTTACCTGCCGAAAGGAAAGGTGGCTCTGTTGTGCGGCTTCCCTTAAAAAATCAATGACTGGGCCCTCTTTCTTGACGAATGTCAGCGCTAGCTGCCGGTCTACTTCCCGGTGTTCATAGGAAAACTTAAAGGGAGTCTGCCGTTGGACCTCCTTAAAAAACTGATCCAGACTTAGCCGATCTGCCGATAAA
>DATHWC010000128.1:0-20514 GCA_035460985.1 Lunatimonas sp. | reverse complement strand
GCCCTTGGAGGTGCAACAAGAGATTTTATTTAAACTGATAACCACAGCTAAGGGAACCGTGTTTGGGAAAAAATACGGATTTTCCCATATTTCAACCTATGCGGATTTTGCCCGGCAGGTTCCGGTACAGGACTACACTCAGCTGACTCCCTATATAGAGGAAACAATGAAGGGTAACCAAAACGTTCTTTGGCCTTCGGAGATTGTTTGGTTTAGCAAATCATCCGGCACTACCTCTTCGCGGAGTAAATTTATTCCCGTTTCCCCTGAATCCCTAGAGGATTGTCACTTCAAAGGAGGCAAAGACATGCTGTCCCTTTATATTAACAATTATCCGGACACAAAACTTTTCACCGGGAAGAGTCTGTCCATAGGTGGCAGTAACCAAGTAAATAACTTCGATGAAAATCAAAGCAGCTTCTATGGGGACATTTCTGCTGTGATCATGCAAAACCTACCAATGTGGGCTCAGTTTGCGCGAACGCCAAGCTTGGAGACTGCCTTGATGAGCGAATGGGAAGAAAAGATAAACAAAATGGCCCATGAGACGATCAAAGAAAACGTTACCAGCCTTACGGGAGTGCCGACATGGACATTGGTACTGTTGGAGCGGGTTTTGGAAATGACCGGTAAACGGGATATTACGGAGGTATGGCCGAATCTGGAGGTTTTCTTTCACGGAGCGGTGGCATTTGGGCCTTATAAAAGCCTCTTTCAAACCCTGATACCGTCGGACAAAATGCATTATATGGAGACGTATAACGCCTCAGAGGGATTTTTTGGCATACAAGACCAGACGGATTCGGATGAGCTCCTTTTGATGCTGGATTATGGCATTTATTATGAATTTATCCCTATTGAAGATTGGGAAAGTGACGATCCGAAAGTTATCCCGTTGGAAGATGTCGAACTGAATGCCAACTATGCCATAATTATTTCTACCAACGGAGGCTTGTGGAGGTATAAAATCGGCGATACAGTAAAATTCACCTCCCTCAAACCCTACCGGATTAAAATTTCCGGCCGTACTAAACATTTTATCAATGCATTTGGGGAGGAGGTCATTGTGGAAAATGCGGAACAAGCCATCGAATCCGCCTGTCTGCAGACTGGTGCTGCGATCAAAAATTTTACGGCGGCACCGATTTATTTTAAAGATCGGGGAAATCAGGGGGCACACGAGTGGGTAATTGAATTTGCGCAAGCCCCTGCTGACGAAGAGATGTTCAAATTAAAGTTGGATGGTGTGCTTCGTGAACTCAACTCTGACTATGATGCCAAACGATACAAAGATATGGTGCTCCTCCCGCCTATCATTCATTTTGCAAAGGAGGGTACTTTTGATAACTGGCTTAAATCCAGAGGAAAATTGGGTGGGCAAAATAAGGTGCCGCGTCTTTCAAATAACCGCGATTATATGGATGAAATTTTAAAATACCTGTAAGGTATGCCTTTGCTATCGCCAAGGATTTTTGTGTCATGGTATCATTTAGTGGCCGATGGAAAAAAGCTACGGAATGTTTGTATATTTTTAATAATAAGTATTCCTACAAGTAGAAAAACGTTGAAAAAAAAACGGTGAATTTTTCACCAATTTGGGATTTTTAAGGCTAATCTTTTTCCAAAAACTGCCCTAATTTTATCCATTAACACAAATGGTAAAAACAAGTACTTTTTATCCACATTTGTCAACACTTATCCACATAACAATTCGGTAACATGTTAATTTGCTGTGAATCAGTAATATATGGCAATATTTGAAAAATACAATTTGTGGATAAAGTTCTGGGTATGAGTATGTAGGTAGACTGGCATTAAAAAATATCAATAAAAATCAGGCCAAAAACTCAAAAGCCCGCAAATTTTTTTTAGAAAATATTAGGTGTTGATTTCTGCCTTTCTTAATCGACCGGAGAATTTTTAAATTTTAGTTTTATTACCGATTTTTAGCTTCCTCCCAATAACGATCCATCTCCGCAAGGGTCATTTGATCAAGTTTTTTCCCAGCGTTGGCCGCGGCTTTTTCTAGGTATTGGAAACGATGAATGAATTTTCGATTAGTCCGCTCTAGGGCTTCTTCCGGATTGATATCGATAAACCTGGCGTAATTGATTAGCGAAAAAAGCAGGTCACCAAACTCAGCAGTAGCTTCCTCTTTGTTGATATTAGATTCTCCAGCGTTAAAAGCTGATTTAAATTCTTGCATTTCTTCCTCAACCTTTTCCCACACTTGATTAGGCTCTTCCCAGTCAAATCCTACTCCCCGAGCCTTTTCTTGAATACGCATGGCTTTGATTAGGGCGGGTAATGAACTTGGAACCCCACCAAGAACCGATTTATTCTTTTGACCTTTTTCCTGCAGTTTAATTTTTTCCCAATTTTGTTTTACTGCCTCTTCATCTTTGGCCTCTACGTCACCATAAATGTGGGGATGTCTTCGAATAAGTTTTTCATTTAGGCTTTGGATTACGTCCCCAATATCAAACGCCTCTTTTTCAGAACCAATTTGGGCATAAAAAACAAGATGTAATAAAATGTCACCAAGTTCCTTTTTTATTTCCGGAAGGTCATTTTCCAGAATAGCGTCTGAAAGCTCAAATGTTTCCTCTATCGTCAGATGTCTGAGACTTTCAAGTGTTTGTTTCCTGTCCCAAGGGCATTTCTCCCGCAATTCTTCCATGATGGTGAGTAAATGCCCGAAGGCGGCAAGTGATTTGCTTCTATCTTTCTGTTCGGTCATGAATGATGGGAAACTAATAAGATTGTAATAACGTTTTGAAAGGAATCTGTAAATTTGTAGAAATTAATTTAATATGACAACTGTATATTTAACCTTGGGATTTGTGGCGTTGTTTTTCATCATGATGTCTGTCAGGCTGATCTTTTTGAAAAATGGTGAATTTAAAGGCACATGCGCCTCGCAAAATCCTTACCTTAACAAAGACGGTGGCACATGTGGGTACTGCGGGAAAAACGTAGATGAAGGGTCCGCCTGTGGCAATCCGGACAACGAAGTGGACAAAGTCCTCGCCAAATTTAAATAAGTGTAACGATATAAGTTTTTTTACAGCTAACTAACCAATTTTAAGTGGCATTAATTAAGTCAATTTCTGGCATTAGGGGAACCATAGGAGGTAAAAGTGGAGAAAGCCTTACTCCTTTGGACATTGTAAAATTTGCGGCGGCTTTCGGCTCTTGGATCGTAGAGAAGACGCAAAATCCAAAAATAATAATCGGGAGAGATGCTCGGATCTCAGGAGAGATGGTTTCCCAACTCGTGACCGCTACCCTACAGGGGCTTGGTATAGATGTGGTTGACCTAGGTCTAAGCACCACTCCTACCGTGGAACTAGCTGTCCCTCAGGAGAAGGCTGGAGGTGGTATTATTATTACCGCAAGCCATAATCCCATGCAGTGGAACGCCCTCAAACTGCTTCAACATGATGGTGAATTCATCTCTGATGCTGACGGTAAGGAGGTATTGGAAAAAGCCGAAAAAGAAGACTTTACCTTTGTTACGGTGAAAAAACTCGGTAAATATACCACTTTAGACGATTATCTCGACCGGCATATTCAGCACGTTCTTAATTTAAGATTGGTCGATAGAGAAGCAATAGCTGCCAGAAATTTTAGAATCGTTGTGGATTGTGTCAACTCAACGGGAGGAATCGTTATTCCCAAATTGCTGAAAGCGTTAGGGGTTGCTCAGGTGGAAGAGTTGTATTGTGAGCCTACCGGCAACTTCGCCCATAACCCTGAGCCATTACCGGAAAATTTGAGGGACATTGCTATGAAACTTGAAAACGGCAGTTATGATCTGGGAATTGTGGTGGATCCGGATGTGGATAGGCTGGCCTTTTTCAATGAGGATGGCAGTTTTTTTGGAGAGGAATACACGATTGTTGCGGTGGCTGACTATATACTTTCAAATCAGCCGGGATCCACCGTATCAAACCTTAGTTCTACTAGAGCACTGAAGGACGTTACCAATAGAAGAGGGGGTGAGTATCATGCTTCGGCGGTGGGAGAAGTCAATGTAGTCAATAAAATGAAAGAGGTACAGGCAGTAATTGGGGGAGAAGGCAATGGTGGCGTGATCTATCCTGAGTCACATTATGGTAGAGATGCGCTCGTAGGTATTGGACTATTCCTTACTCACTTGGCTAAATTTGGAAAAACGGCAAGCAGGCTGAGAGCATCTTACCCTAATTATCATATTTCAAAGAACAAAATTGAGCTTACGGCGGATATAGACGTAGACAGAATACTGGACGCCATAAAATTGAAATACAAAAAACATCCCATCAATGATATCGACGGTGTAAAAATCGAATTCGAAAAAGAATGGGTACACCTTCGCAAGTCAAACACAGAACCCATAATCCGGATTTATTCTGAATCTGAAACCTTGGCTACGGCCGAACACTTAGCCAATAAAATCATTTTGGATATTAAAGAGGTAATTGCCGATTCTGTTTAAGATTGGCAATTTGGTGAAAATTATGGAGGATAAAAGAACAGTTTATCTTGACAATGCCGCCACTACTGTTCTTGACGAGCGGGTGCTTGAGGCGATGTTGCCCTTTCTAAGAAACACCTATGGCAATCCATCCTCTGTTCACAAGCATGGGAGGGAGGTTCGGGTTGCCATCGAAAAAGCACGGAAAACCGTCGCCAATATCCTCCAGGTAAGTCCTGGGGAAATATGCTTCACTTCCGGTGGTACAGAGGCTGACAATATGGCCATTTGCGGTGCGCTTGAAACCTTTGGGTTGAAGCAAATTATTTCATCACCTTTGGAGCACCATGCGGTATTACACACCGCAGAAAAATGTTCCCAACGCATGGGAATTCCCCTAAAGTTACTGGAAGTAGATTCACAGGGTAATCTAAACATGGATCATTTATCCACGCTTCTGCAACAATCTCCGTATAGTTTGGTGTCCTTGATGCATGGAAACAATGAAATCGGTAACATCAGTGACCTTGAAAAGATTGGAGAATTGTGTAGATCACATGGGGCATTTTTTCACTCCGATACTGTGCAGACAATGGGTCATTATGCGCATAACTTGAAGACACTACCCGTGGATGCCGTGGTAGGTGCCGCACATAAATTCCACGGACCAAAAGGTGCGGGGTTTTTATTTATTCGGAAAGATAAAAAAATTAGGCCCTTTCTTCATGGAGGTTCGCAGGAGCGGAATATGCGCGGAGGAACCGAGAATGTGTATGGAATTGTCGGACTGGCCAAGGCCTTGGAACTGGCCTATCAGGATATGGAAGCCCATGAAACCCACATCAAGGAAATCAAGCGTTATTTTAAAAATGTATTAGTTGAACAGGTGCCGGGTGTAATTTTCAACGGGCTGTCAGGAGAACTGGAATCAAGCCTCTATACCGTACTCAACGTCAGTTTCCCTCCATCGGAAATCAATCAGGGCATGCTGCTTTTTAATTTGGACCTGGCCGGTATTTCCGTCTCTGGGGGTTCTGCATGCAGTAGTGGAGCCACATTGGGTTCGCATGTACTTCAAGCTCTAGGAAGTAATCCTAATCGGGAATCAGTTCGGTTTTCATTTAGTAGGTTTACCACTAAAGAAGAAGTGGATTATACCTTAGCGAAGGTCTTGGAACTTTACTCTTAGAAGGGGAGCTTCGACAAATCAACATTCCCCCCAGATAAAATAATTCCTATCTTCTTACCATTAAATTGCTCCTTGTTTTTTAGTAAAGCAGCGAGTGGCACTGCGCAACTGGGCTCCACAATAATCTTCATTCGCTCATAAATCAACCGCATGGCTTCTATAATTTCCAGATCGCTCACAGTTAGGATGTCGGATACGAATTCCTGAATGATCTTAAAATTCAATTCCCCCAAAGAAGTCAGCAGACCATCTGCGATGGAGTTGGGAGTGGAGAGCGGAATACGTTTTTTGGCGTGGAAAGAGCGGTAGGCGTCATCTGCACCCTCCGGTTCAGCCCCAATTACTTTAGTGTTTGGAGAGATATAATGGGTTGTGAGCGCAGTTCCTCCCAATAATCCTCCTCCTCCAACCGGCGCAATGATGGCATCGAAAGGAATATGCTCCTCCCACATTTCCAAGGCACAGGTTGCCTGTCCTTCAATTACATGAATATCGTCAAAAGGTGGTATAAAAGTAGCCCCAGTTTTTTTTACCACCTCGGTGAGGGTGGCTTCCCGAGAAGCCAAGGTTGGTTCGCAGAGAGTGATCCGCCCTCCATATGCCTGCACCGCTTTCTTTTTGATTTCCGGAGCCGAAGAAGGCATAACAATATAAGCAGGGATTCCCGCCTGAGTGGCGGCCCTTGCAAGAGCTGCAGCGTGATTGCCACTGGAATGCGTTGCGACTCCCTTTTTTCTATCCCTATCGGATAGCTTTAAGACTGCATTTGCCGCACCACGTGCTTTGAAAGCACCCACCTTCTGAAAATTCTCACATTTGAAAAATATTTCACAGCCTGCAAGACTATCAATAGCCGAGCAGGTCAGGATAGGCGTATTATGAATCATATGCCGAATTCTAACACCTGCCTCCTGAATATTTTCTAGGGTTGGAAAAGTACTTGTTATCATTAGTTACCGATTAATTTCAACCTTCAAAGGTAATTTTTCCCCACCAATCCGACAATAGTTATTTTTTTACGCTCGTTTAATTAAACACAGTGTCGGCTGCTAGCCAAAATTTATTTATCTTGTCCGATACATGATAAGTATGACTGAAATATTGACCGATATGCCTATTTTCCCGGTCATGGGTGAGGAGTTGGGTGCGCATAATGCCATTGCCATTGATCTTAGCAAGGATAATGAAGCCTTAAATCAAGTGAATTTAGCGGATAGCCAGCATTTTTGCAGCTACGTCGATAGCCTTAGAGACAACCAGGGCAAAAAATATGCACTTGGGGGGTACTTGGAAAATCGGGTAATATACACCAGAAGTCATGTATTTGCGACAGATTCAGCCATTTTTCGCAATATTCATCTAGGAGTGGATATCTGGGCATCTGCCGGCACAACCGTTTTTTGTCCGGTTGATGGGGTAATTCACAGTTGCCAAGATAATGCTGGTTTTGGAAATTATGGCCCTACGGTCATTTTGGAACATGTATTGCGGGGTAATAAAATCTACAGCCTATACGGCCATTTGGCAACAGCGGACCTAGGTCTATTTTATCCAGGAAAACAAATAAGGGCTGGTGAGATATTAGGTCACTTGGGAGAGGAAAAAGAGAATGGAAATTGGCCGGCACACCTTCATTTTCAGTTAATTCAGGATTTGGAAGGCCTGACAGGAGACTATCCGGGGGTTTGCATGGATTCGGAAATCGGTCACTATACCCAGAATTGCCCTAATCCAAATGGTTGGCTGAATTGTGAATTACTACAACCTATCTACTAACCATCGTTTACACATAACACAATTAACTTTATGAATAAATCAGAAATTGCCCACCTAATCATTTTTAGAAAAGAGCTTCACAGCTATCCAGAGCTCTCTGGAGAGGAGGAAGCTACTTCTGAGCGGCTAAAAAGATTCTTTAAGAATTTAAACCCCGATGAAATGATTGAAGATTTGGGGGGGCATGGATTTGCAGTCGTTTATAAAGGGAGCAATCCGGGTCCAGTCACCCTTCTACGAGCTGAATTGGATGCTTTGCCTATTTTGGAGCATGGTGCGATCAAGCACATTAGTCAAGTACCCGGAGTATCGCATCTCTGCGGCCATGACGGACATATGGCAATACTATGTGGGGTTGGATTAAACCTTTCTAAGGAAAAACCTGTGAATGGCAGCGTGGTACTTTTATTTCAACCCGCGGAAGAGACAGGAGAGGGAGCTTCCGAAGTTTTGAAATCAGAAAATTTTAAAAAAATTGTTCCTGATTTTGCCTTTGCCCTTCACAATCTTCCGGGGTACGACAAAAACCAAATCGTATTGAGGAAGGGTGCTTTTACGGCAGCCTCCAAAGGAATGATCCTGACTTTTACGGGCAATACCAGTCATGCAGCGCATCCTGAAGATGGAAACAGCCCGGCTGAAGCAATGTGTAAAGCGATAATTGGCCTGGAAAGGCTTTCTGAATCCATCTCAGAGTTTTCTATGATTACCGTCGTTCATGCGGTCTTAGGTGAAGTTGCTTTCGGAACCGCCCCAGGGGAAGCAAAAGTTATGGCTACAATTCGCACATATGATGATGATGTACTGGAGCGGCTCGGCAAGTTGGCCACAAGGTTGGCTGACCTTATTGCCAAGGAATATCGATTGGAGGTTTCCGTTTCATTTCGTGATCATTTTCAGGCGGTAGTCAATGAAGAAAAAGCTTGGGAGTATGTCAACGAGTCAGCAAAAGACCTTAAATTAAAAACCAAACACATCCGGACTCCATTCCGCTGGTCGGAGGATTTTGGTCATTTTTCCAGCGTTACCAATACCCTCCTTTTCGGCTTGGGTGCAGGCAAAAGCCACCCCCAACTTCATGAAGGTACCTATGATTTTCCGGATGATGTGATATCAACCGGGGTGAATCTTTTTACTGAAGTCGTACGAAAGATAAATTTTTAATCCTACAAATGGCCCACACCTCTTATATTGAAATTAACAAGACAGCCTACAAGCAAAATATTCAATTTATCCGAAACCAAGTTGGCGAAAACACCATAATTTCCTCTGTTGTTAAAGGCAATGCATACGGGCACGGTATTGAGAATATTGTAGCCATAGCAGAGAGCAACGGAATACGCCATTTTAGCACCTTTAGCACCGATGAAGCTGTTAGGGTTTTTAATGCCTCCACAAAGGGAAGTCAAATCATGATCATGGGAATGCTGGATGATGAATCGCTTCCTTGGATCATCGAGAGGGGAATCGGGTTTTATGTATTCGAGTTTGGCCGTCTGAAAGCAGCGATCGAGGCAGCAAAGCAACTTGGCAAGCAGGCAAGGGTTCATATCGAAGTCGAGACTGGATTTCACCGGACAGGTTTCGAATGGGAGGAAAGAGAAGCATTGCTTAAACGAATCGAAAAAAGCAAAGATCATCTTGAGCTTGAAGGATTATGTACACACTATGCGGGTGCCGAGAGTGTAGCCAACTATGTGCGTGTAAAATCCCAAATAGCCAAATACTTGGAATATAAAGCATGGTTTGAGGAAAAGGGCGTGACTTTCAATACCTATCATACGGCTTGTTCGGCGGCATCCCTCAGCTACCCAGAAACTATCATGGACATGGTTCGTATAGGTATTGCCCAATACGGGTTTTGGCCAAGTCAGGAAACATATATGGCAAATTTCAAGCAGCTGGATGCAGACATGAAAAATCCACTTAAACGCCTTATTAGTTGGAAGAGTAGCATCATGAGTATCAAAAAAGTGAAGATGGGTAGTTTTATTGGGTATGGAAACAGTTATATGGCTTCCCGTAACATGACGATTGCCCTGGTGCCGATAGGCTATAGCCATGGATTCAGTAGAAATTTAAGTAATCTTGGGAAGGTATTGATTGACGGAAAAATTCTTCCCGTAGTTGGTACAGTAACCATGAATGCCATATCCGTAGATATAACAGACCTTTCTAATCCAAAAAAAGGGGATGAAGTGGTCATTATCGGCAAGCAAAAAAGAAATGAAATCACGGTGGCATCATTCGGGGAATCTACCCAACAAGTTAACTATGAATTGCTGACCCGATTGCCGGCTGATATCCCCCGAAGAGTTAAATAATAGTTGCTTTTAAAAAAATAAAATCAAATTGATGTTTTAGAATGGTATTTGCGGCTAGTTAAATTCAGGTAGATAGTTAGTGAAAAACCTGTATCTACCTTTTAGCCGATCCGTGCCTTATATGGATTATGGATCAAGTTTAAACTTAAAAAAAATATCATGACGAGTGTAACTAAATTATTCATGCCACTTTTTCTTCTTTCTATTTTGTTCGTTTATGCCTGTGGCAGCGAGCCGGTAGACCTATCGGACTATAAGTGGAGAGCAACCAATGTTGCAGGTGCTGCCGCATCCAAAGAAAAATTGGCAAATCTAACTCTCGAATTTAGAGAGGATCAGGAAATTGGGGGGTTCGCTGGATGCAATGAATACAGAGGAGGTGCTACCTACAATCAACAACAAATCAAATTTTCGACCTTGTACACAGACAATGAAGTTTGTGATGATTCTGCCTTAGAGCGAGCGTTTCTCAAAAATCTGGAAAGTGGATCCACCTATACGTATCAGGGAAATAAACTTGCCATTCATGATGAGTCCGGGAATATCGTCGTGGAAATGGAGCAAATCTGATGAACTGAAGAATTAATGGAGGGGTATATACGGTTGGATTGTTCCGTATTCTAGGTGCGTATTTATTTTCGAATTTCCTAAGTGTTAGGTGAATATAATTGTCCGGTTTCCAACTACCTGTACCTTATGGGCAAGGTGGTATTTGATAGCTCGGGATAGAACTACCTTCTCCACATCTTGGCCCATTTGCACCATTTCTTCCACAGTGTTTTGATGCCGCACCCGGGCCACATCCTGCTCTATAATTGGGCCGGCGTCCAACTCTTCGGTAACGTAGTGGGCGGTGGCACCGATTATTTTCACACCTCTTTTATAGGCGGCGTGGTAAGGTTTTGCTCCGACAAACGCCGGTAAAAATGAATGGTGGATATTGATGATGCGGTTGGGAAAGTGACGGATAAATTCCCCACTCAGAATCTGCATATACCTGGCTAAAACCACGAAGTCTATCTGATGTTCCTCCAGCAGTTTCAGTTGGCGTTGTTCCTGATCAGCCTTTGTTTCTTTCGTGATCGGGATGTAATGAAATGGAATACCAAAGCCTTTGACAACTCGTTTCAAGTCGGTATGATTGGAAATAATCAGGGGAATCTCCACCTGAAACTGCCCTGAATAATATCGGCTCAGTACATCAAAGAGGCAATGGGATAATTTGGACACAAAAATGGCCATTCTAGGTTTGGGAACGCTAAATTCTAATGTACAGAGCATGGAAAACCTTGTCCCAACTTCATACTGAAAAACAGAAAGTATTTCTTCCTTTGGAATATCAAAAGTATCCAGTTCCCAGGCAGCCCGCATGAAAAAGTCCCCAATTTCTCCGTCAATATGCTGATCTACTTCTATAATGTTGCCGGAATAACGATATAAAAAATCAGAGACTGCGGCTACGATTCCTTTGTCATCTTTACATTGAATGATTAATATGGCTGTCTGCATGGGTCTGGGTAACATGTAATTCGAATAGATGTTTAGCTAAGCAGAGCTTTAATATCTTCACTGTTAAGACTTTTTATAAAGCTTTCTTCTGAACTGACTAGCTCGCCTGCGAGGGCCATTTTTCGCTCCTGTAGTGCCATAATCTTTTCTTCTACTGTATCCTTGCTGATAAATTTGTAGATCATGACTTTATTTTCCTGTCCAATTCGATGGGCGCGGTCTATAGCCTGTGCTTCTACAGCCGGGTTCCACCATGGGTCTAGAAGAAACACATATTCTGCTTTGGTAAGGTTGAGTCCTACGCCCCCTGCTTTGAGGGAAATCAAGAACACCTTTACTTCATCTTTTTCCTGGAAAGCCTCCACTTCTGCCTGCCGATTTTTGGTGGCACCATCCAAGTAGGCATAGCAAATTTTTTCCCTTTCAAGGACTTCTCTGATTATTGTTAAATGTTTTACAAACTGGCTAAAAATCAACACCTTGTGTCCCTCACTCGCTGTGGAAGAAATCATATGCGTAATATCTTCCAACTTTCCCGAGTCACCAATATAATTTTCGTCTGTAAGCTTGGGGTGGTTGGCGATCTGACGCAATTGGGTGAGACCCCGAAGTAAGGTAAATGATCGACGGGACATTCCAGGTATGGAAGATTCATTGACAATTTTTTCCCTAAAATAATCTTTTACCTCATTGTAAATTTTTTCCTGATCTGCGGTCATAGTAGAATATTTGACATTCACTACTTTTTCAGGCAGGTCGGTTGCTACTTGGGATTTTAGTCTCCTTAGGATAAAGGGTTTAATCATGGCATGCAACTTGGCTGTCTTGTCCATATCTCCCTTCTTCTCGATAGGTAGAAGAAACTGCCGCTTAAATGAGCCCTTACTACCCAATAAGCCTGTATTGACAAAGTTCATTTGAGACCATAGATCCATCGTTCCATTTTCCACGGGTGTTCCTGTGAGGATCAGTCGGTGCTTGCTGGAAAGCTGCATGACAGCTTTTGATATAATGCTTTCCGGGTTTTTGATGGCTTGTGACTCATCCAGAATGATATAATTGAAGAAGAAGGAACCTAAGATGTCAATGTCCAGTCGGGTGATGCCGTAAGAGGTCAAGACGAGATCATATTTTTCAAATCTGGAACTATCTTTAATCCGTTGGGACCCAGTATATACTAGAATTCTTAGTTCCGGCGTAAATTTTTTGGCTTCCAGTTCCCAGTTATAGATCAGGGAAGTGGGCATGACCAGCAGGGAAGTTGCCCCACCGGACTTTTCCTGCTCATGAGCCAGCAGGGCAAGAGTCTGTACTGTTTTTCCCAATCCCATATCATCGGCAAGGCAACCGCCAAAATTATATTCATTGAGGAATCGAAGCCAATTGTAGCCCGCTTTTTGGTAGGGTCGAAGGCTCCCCATGAAGTTCACCGGAAGGGGATAGTCCTCAAAGGAGGAAAAATCTTTCAACTTGGCAAGTCGCTTACTGAGTGAAAGTTTGATTAGGTTTCCCTTCTGAAGTTCTTGGGCTAGGGCGATGTGGTGCTTTTTTAGTTTAAGGCTACCTTCTTCCCTGTCTTCCATAAATGAAAAAATTTCCCCATAATTTACGAACCAAGACTTTGGAATAATCGCAATCTCTTTGTTGGGCAATTCGATTTCGGTTTTTCCCTGAAGCAACATTTTCCGGAATTTGGCAAAGGGGATTTCGTAATCCCCAAATAAAACGACCGCCTCAATATCGAACCAATCTATTTTTTCGGAGATGTTGATGCTGATCTTTGTAGTTCCAATAAAATACCGCTTGGATTTATCCGGGTTAGCCTGTACAATCTCAATACCCAGCTCGTCCATGTCAGGCTTATGGTCAATAATCCAGTCATAGGCCATTCGTTTCTGAATGGCGACTTTGCCGTTTCGGAAAGAAAGATTTCTGGTTTTGAAAAAATCACCAATTTCCTGTTCTCTGACCAAATCTCGAATGACTTTATGAAAAACATACTCATCTCCATTCTTTTCCAGTTCCACATTGGTTGGCGTAATTTGGTCTGATCGAAAGGAATATTCACCATATTTGAAGCGCAGGTCGAAAACCATTTTTTCGTCCTGATCTATTTCCAGTTTTTCTCCGTACAAGTTAGTCGTAGGGCTACTCGGCAGGTCGCTAAGGATCAGTTGGGCGTGCGGTTGGCCCCGCTGCACTTGAATATCAAATCCCTTAGCATATACATCAAATGACGCAACAAGTTGGGTGACGAATTTCTGGTAATACGATTCCTCGACTTTTCGGGGAACTACGATGAATTTTTTGTTGAGAAATGGAAGCAGTTTTTTTCCGTCAATATTTTTTTCAAAACTATAAAGATTACTATTTACAACCAGCCAAGCAGGTTCTTTGCAGACTAGGTAACTCCCCATGTATTGCCATTCAAGTTTTTCGCCCCGATACTTTATGGTGGGAAAGTAATGTGTGTTTTCTTCGTTTCTGCGAAAATGGAACAAAACAGATGCTTTCTCAGGCATTATCTCGATTTCCTTCCAAGTGGGGTTGCCGTCATTGCCAGTCTCGAACAGTCGCTTTCCTTTGATTTTTGATAGGATTTTGGCCCGGGTAAGCTCCAATCGATGGTCGATTAGTTTTTGCGTCTCTTTAGTCGTTGCGTTGGAGTTTTGTTCATCATAAATTTTGCGTAAAAAATCCTTTGCTTTCGCATTTTTGGTGTTAAACTTTTTGACGATAGCCTCTTGCTGCATACTATCCATGAGCTTAATCAGCTCAAAATCCACCTCTTCCATTTCCGAGGCAAATTCAGGGGCATTTTGTGAAGATATATTCTGATAGGCATAGGATAGCCTTCCTTTTTCATCCAGCTGAATTGCAAAGGATTCAAAAAGAATCCCCAAGAACTCATGGTTGAAGAGAGCATAAATAATTTTAAAAGGCTTTTCAGCTGAAACTTTCATGGTAAGGGGTCATATCTGACGGAAACCTGATATAATTGCCAAATTCTGATTTCCGCTAGCTTGCAAATTACATAATTAATTAAAAATACGTGAATCTTTAGCTTTTTTTCAATTAAAGATGTTCTACGGTTTTTACCCGGGAGGCAATTTGTGCAGGCCTGTAAGCAGCCAAAAATGTGATAAGGATAACGCTCAGGCTGGTAAATAGAAAATCTGAAACCTGCATCTTCACGGGGTAGCTTTCGACAATGGAGGAAGTTACACCCAAGGATACGAGTCCAAACATGTCCTGCAGCCAGCAAATGACAAATCCTAGTACCAAACCTACCGCTGCGCCGGATAGGGCTATGATGGCACCTTCTTTCATATAGATGGACCGAATCAATTTGCGGGTAGCGCCCATGGCGAAGAGCACTGCGATGTCTTTTTTCTTTTCTATGGCCAGCATGCTCAGAGAGAAGAAAATATTGAATGAGGCAACAGCCAGAATGAACGTGAGAGTAAGGAAAACAAACAGTTTTTCCAATCGGATTGTCATAAGCAGACTGGCATGCTGTTCATCGGTATCTTTTACCAAAAACTCACTGCCCAAAAGCGTACGCAATTCATTTTTCACTTTTTTTATGCTGTATCCATCCGCTACCTTTATTTCCAGTGCGGTGCGTTTGTTTCCATAGTTTAATAACTTGGCGGCAAAGTCCAAGGGTACGATTATATATTCATCGTCAAACTGCTTTTCTATGCTGAATGTCCCTACCGGCTTAATGATTTCACGGTTATACATACTACTGGGATCAATGCTTCCGGACCGGGGAGCTTTAGGGTAGAATACCTGGAGGAAATCCTGCTGATTTTCCGGATCTACCAGAAGGAAATAGGACACGCCCAACCCAATAATGGCATGGGGTTGCAATTCGGAGCCCAGAGACATTTCTCCGGTAAAGTATCCCTGGGAAAACCTGCCCTGCTTCAGAAAGTTATCAGAGACGCCTTTTATTGTTGCGACCAGTTGATTATCCCCATACCGGACGAGCGCATTATCCTCAATAACTTCGGTAAGCACTTCTACACCGGCAGTGTTTTGAATGGATTCCAGCCACTCGGCTTCGACTTCAAACGATTTCCCCAAAGCAGGTTCTACTTTTAATTCCGCATCGAAAGATGCATATATCCCTTTGATTAACTCTTCCAGACCGTTGAAGACAGAAAGGACAATCACCAGTGCCATCGTTCCTACGGCTACCCCAATCATGGATATCCGAGAAAGCACGGTGATAAAGTTCCGCTTCTTTTTGCTGCGGAAATACCTGGATGCTATGAAAAACGAGAGGTTCAAGGAGAGTGATTAATTTTGGGTTTCGTTACCTTCGTTATCCTCGTCGGAAGCTTCCGGAATGTCTAATTTGGAAATAACGCCATCCATATGCTGGGCGTAGGCAGCGGATTCATCTAAAAATAAGGCCAGTTCCGGGATGATTCGTACCGATTTGCCAATACGTTGACCCAGGTTTCTGCGGATTGTCTTTTTTGCATCGTTGACTTTTTCAAAGAGCTCTTGGGTATTGCCACCAAGAAAGCTTAGGTAGACTTTGGCTACACCCAAGTCAGGGCTCATCAACACCCGCGTAACTGTCACCATGGTATTTCCAATCAGGGACCGCGATTCCCGCTGAAAAATATCCCCCAATTCCTTCTGGATTAATTTTGAATATTTCTGCTGTCTTTTGCTTTCCATAATAATAAAGTTATGACAAATTTAGTGAATTATATGCGTATCGGTTAATTTCGTGTCTTTCAATTAAACTTAATCATTCCCTTGTTACAATTTTTCAAAGTAAATGATCCGTTTCGGCTCTTGGGTATCCTGCTGTTTGTGGTGCTACTACGGCTTCCATATATATGGCTGGACATGCCATTACTACAGCCCGAGATGATCTGGATGCTGATAGGAGAGCGATTGGTTGGAGACTATGCCATGTATTCTCAGATCATGGATGATACGGGCCCTTTGTCTGCTTTGGTTTATTGGGCCTTATATTCTCTCTTTGGGAGATCTTTATGGGCATATCATGGAGTTGCCGGAATCATCATTCTATTTCAGGTTATTTACCTCAACTTTTTGTTTATAAGGTTCAAATCTTTTCAGGAAAACAGTTATCTGCCGGCGATTGTTATGTTGGCTCTTTTTCATCTCTCTTATGATTTTTTGATACTCTCACCCAGTTTGATGGGGAACACGTTTATACTCTTGGCATTTGGCCAGCTTTTTTCCCATACGAACATAAATCGGAATTCAACGGAGTCAGTCCTTTTGTTGGGGTTGTACGGAGGTTTTGCACTTTGTTTCCATTTCCCTCTTGTGGTGTTCTTTCCATTTATGGTGATTTGCGGTGTTTTCATTAGTGGCTTCAATTTTCAGCAATTAAGTCTGTCAGTGACCTCCTACTTTATTCCGGTTTCCATGTATGCCGTTTATACTTTTTGGACCGATAGTTTGGGGGATTTTTACAGAGAGTTTGTCTTGGCATCCCGACAGGTAGCCCAAGTTGTACATGTTCCCTATAACGAAATACTAATATTGTTTGCGTTTCCGATCATCCTAAGCCTGATTGGTTTGGTTTTGACTTTTGGACTGCGGAAGATGTATGTCAATCAACAAAAGCAAAGTCAATTAATAGTAATCTATTTTATCTGTTCCTGTTGTGCCGTGTTTTTGGCCAACCGTACGATTACGTACCAGTTTTTAGGACTCGTGCCGGTATTTACCTACTATTTAGTACACCTGCTATGGGTTTCCAAAAGAAAGTACAAACAAAGGGTGATTTTTTACGCCTATCTTTTGATCATTCCCTTAATAGGATATGGATGGCTCTATCTCAAGAAAAATGAATTTGAGGCGTTTTCGAGCTATGCCATAATTGGAAAGGATCGACATCAAATACAAGATGGTGCCCGTGTTTTGGTATTGGGGAAAGATCTGGGTTATTATCAGAATGCGGTACCAGCCACTCCTTTCATCAACATCGGTTTGGCCAAGCAATACCTGCACGATATGGAGGACTATGGGAAAAAGACGAAGGTTTTTCGCCATTTTATGGAAGAAAGTCCTCAATTTATTATCGATGAAGAGGGAGTTTTTGCACAGATTCTACCTTATTTCCCCCAACTTGAGCAAAGGTATGAACTTGTTTCTGATGGGATTTACCAACTAAAAATCCCCGCCAATCGATAGGGCGGGGATTTATGATTAGCAAAGGTGTAGAGAAAATTCCTGCCAAGACAGGTAACTAACAGGGAATTTTATTGACACGGGTTGCATGTCGTCCGCCTTCAAATTCTGTCTGTAAGAAAAGGAGTACCATTTTCACAGTTAGGTCAAAATCAACAAATCTAGCAGGAATGGAAATCAGATTAGCATCATTATGCTGACGCGACAGTTTAGCCAACTCTTCATTCCAGCATATGGCTGCCCGAATACCCTGGTGTTTGTTGGCGGTGATAGCAACTCCATTTCCACTGCCGCAGATGATTACGCCACGGGTCAGCTCACCTGCTTCAATACTGTCGCAAAGCGGATGAATATAATCGGGATAGTCCACCGAATCAGCGGTATCTGGTCCGAAGTCAGTTATCTGATATCCTTTTTCCAGCAAGACTTCTTTTAATCTTTGCTTGTATTCAAATCCGGCGTGGTCTCCGCCTATCGCAATTGCATCAATCATTATACTTTTTTCTTAATTCTTCTTCGTCTTCTCTCTTTTGCCTTTCAAGTCGCTTCGCGATAAAAATCCCTATTTCATACAACACCAATATAGGCATGGCAATCAATAGCTGACTAATGACATCCGGCGGAGTGATCAAGGCCGATAAAACCAAAATGCCAACAATAGCATGTCTACGGTAGGTCTTGAGCATTCCGGAGGTGACCAATCCAGCTCGTGATAGAAAATAAATAACTACAGGAAGCTGGAACATCACCGCTGAAGCCAGCACAAGCATCGACAATGTAGATATGTAAGAGGTAATGTCAAATTCATTGGCAATGGAAGGATCCAGTTGATAATTGGACAGGAAGTTGATGGAAAGTGGAGCCAATATGTAGTATCCAAATGCAGCACCCATGAAAAAGAGTAAACTCACGAAGAATACTGCTCCCCGTGCTGCATTTCTCTCTTTATCATATAATCCCGGAGCAATAAATCGCCATACCTCCCAGAAAACGTAAGGAAAAGCAGCAATCAACCCTACCACCAAACTTGAGGTGATGTGCATGGAAAACTGTCCTGTCATCTGTCTACTTTGGATGATAAAAGGGAGTTCCTGGATACAAAGGGCTGGAAGCGACAGGGCTTCGGAAATCCTGCACAAAGTTTGGTAGGTGATAAAGTCCACCTTGGAAGGTCCCAGGATAACGACACCAAATATAAAACTTTTGGACAGGAAAGCTAAAACCATAAAGACCAAAATGGCCGAAATAGACCGGAGCAAATGCCACCGCAGTTGCTCCAAATGATCAAGGAAAGACATGCCGTCTTCTTCCTCTTCTTCTTTATATTGATCCAGTGCCACTTAATTTTTCGATTTATTAGTATAAAGGAAATTGAACCATCCAGTCGTTCACTTCTTTTTTAATTTTCTGTAGCTCTTCCTCATTATCGTGGTTTTGAAGGGATTTGTCTATTAGCGCTACAATCTTGAGCATGTCATCTTCCTTCAATCCACGCGTGGTGACAGCAGCCGTTCCAATGCGCATACCGGATGTAACGAATGGAGAACGGGTGTCGAAAGGTACCATATTTTTGTTTATGGTAATGTCTACCGTTCCTAAAGTTTCTTCCGCAATCTTACCGCTGAGTTCTTTGTTTCGTAGATCAATCAGCATCAAGTGATTATCTGTTCCGCCTGAGATGATCTGATATCCCCTTTCTACAAAGGCATCGGCCATCACCGTCGCATTCTTCTTCACCTGTAGGATATAATGCATGTATTCGTCGGAAAGGGCTTCTTGGAAAGCTACAGCTTTAGCTGCGATGATATGTTCCAAGGGTCCGCCTTGGGTACCTGGGAAAACTCCTGAATCAAGCAGTGAAGACATTTTCCGCAATTCTCCCTTGGGAGTTTTCAATCCAAAAGGATTGTCAAAATCCTCCCGCATCAAAATCAGTCCTCCGCGTGGGCCCCGCAAAGTTTTGTGGGTAGTAGTGGTAACAATATGACAAAAATCAAGAGGGTCTTTCAACAAGCCTTTGGCTATTAAACCCGACGGATGGGCAATGTCTGCCAGTAAAATGGCACCCACTTCGTCCGCAGTTGCCCTCAGACTCTCATAATCCCAATCTCTACTGTAAGCGGATGCGCCACAAATCAACAATTTTGGTTTTACTTCGCGGGCTTTTTGAGCAACTTTTTCATAATCAATCAGACCAGTTTCCTGCTCTACACCGTAGAAATGGGGATCATATAATTTACCAGAAAAATTCACAGGGGATCCGTGTGTCAAGTGGCCTCCGTGGGATAAGTCAAATCCCAATATAGAATCACCCGCACTCAGGCAAGCAAGAAATACGGCTGCATTGGCCTGTGCGCCGGAATGGGGCTGCACATTAGCCCAAGTCGCTCCAAAAAGTTCCTTAGCTCGATCAATGGCAATTTGCTCAATTTCATCTACCACTTCACAGCCACCATAATACCGTTTTTTTGGCAGACCTTCCGCATATTTGTTGGTCAGCACACTACCGGCTGCCTCCATGACCTGCTTACTTGTGAAATTTTCGGACGCAATTAGCTCAATTCCTCTTTTCTGTCGGTCTTCCTCCTTACCAATTAGGTCAAATATTACCTGATCTCTTTCCATTGATGTTGCTGATTTTCTTGATATACCCCTATAATGCCATGCGTTTTTGAAAGGATTCTCCTAAGAACTCATTCAAACATAGGGCTAATTTTTTGGATGGGCAAAATTACTTCTAATGAATGTATATTCCAATCGAATAGGACAATTGATAGCTGGATAAGAGAGATATTTTTATTTACCTTTGGAGCAGGACAACTTTTGATATGAAAAAATTATTGATCAGTACAGGGGGTGGTGATTGCCCCGGATTGAATGCAGTGATTCGAGGAATTTATAAACGAGCAAAGCAGGAAGGCGGATGGGAAGTCTACGGAAGTGTTGAAGCACTGTCGGGCATAATGAGAAATCCTCCTGAACTGGTAAAGCTAAATCGGGAGAAGACAGCTGGGATTCATGTAAGGGGTGGGACCATTTTAAAAACCACCAATAAAGGAAACCCC
>DATHWC010000127.1:0-40781 GCA_035460985.1 Lunatimonas sp. | reverse complement strand
AAGCGGCAATTCCTGTAATCCTACCTCCGAAAAACCAGTCATTGGCATTCGCAGACACCTTGGCATCCATGTATCTTGCCAAAGGTGATCATAAGACCATGGCTACTCATCAAATTAATTACCTCTTTGAATACCTTCGGCGAACTCACCACATAGGCACGGAGCACCGGGATTCGGAGTGGCGCTTGCGAATTTCCGAACGATACGGAGATTCTCTAAATGCTACCGAAAAGGCATTTGACTTTATTGAGGGAATGCTGAAAAGCAAATACGTGACACCCAAAGAGCTTTTGCGATTAAATCAACTCGTAACCAACTATACACAGCGCCATGACAGCACAACATGAAGATCCCCAAAATGACAAGGAAGAAAGCCAGTCACTGAAAGAAGTAGACGACTTCCATTCCCGCCTGCCCTTAAATGAGCTGAAAGAAGCCGTGGATCAGATTAAGTCGGAACTAAATGCTATAATTATCGGGCAGGAGTCCTTTATAGAACAGCTTATTGTGGCTCTTTTGGCCAATGGCCACGTTTTGATCGAAGGAGTCCCAGGCATTGCAAAGACCATTACTGCCAAGCTATTTGCCCGAACACTTGATACCGGATACAGTCGCATCCAGTTTACCCCCGACCTAATGCCAAGCGATGTGCTGGGTACCTCGATACTGAACCGCCAAAGTAGTCAGTTTGAGTTTAGGCCAGGACCAGTTTTTTCAAACATAGTTCTTATTGATGAAATCAACCGTGCCCCCGCCAAAACCCAGTCGGCTTTGTTTGAGGTCATGGAAGAACGGCAAATTACTCTTGATGGAAAACGGATGAGCATGGATTTCCCTTTTATGGTATTGGCTACCCAAAACCCCATCGAACAGGAGGGCACCTACGCCTTGCCGGAGGCACAACTGGACCGGTTTTTATTTAAGATCAATGTATCCTATCCTTCTTTGGAAGAAGAGGTTCTTATCCTCAAATCCCACCACCACCGAAAAGGGGAGGATCCGTTGCCAAAAATTAGGCAAATCTTAAATCCCGAATCGTTGGCTACTTATCGCCGACTAACCGCAGAGGTTTTGCTGGAGGAGAAGATACTGCGCTATATTGCCGAACTGGTTCTCAAGACCAGAAATCATCCCCATTTGTTTTTGGGAGGTTCCCCCAGGGCTTCATTGGCCATTATGCATGCATCCCAGGCTTTTGCGGCTATTGCCGGAAGGGATTTTGTGACTCCCGATGATGTGAAAAGGTCAGCCTTACCTGTGCTTTGTCATCGGTTGATCCTTACGCCGGAGCGGGAGATGGAGGGAATGACGGCTGAATCGGTCATTGATACCGTCATACAGACCACACCTGTGCCGAGATGAGTATGGTCCACTTTTTCAGGAGCCTTTATCTTTCCCCTAGGCCTTTCTACCTGTTGTCTGGGATCGGGTTGCTTTTCATGCTTTCCTATTGGGTGACATTCCTGTATACCCTTAGTGTTATTCTTCTATGGTTATTGCTTTTGGCAACCCTAGGGGATGCGGTGTGGTTATTTGCTCCTTCAAAAGGAATTACTTCTAATAGATTCTTGCCGGACAAGCTTTCCAACGGTGATCCCAATCCCGTAAGTGTCCAAGTAACAAGTGGATATAGATTTCCGATAAATCTTGAGATCATCGACGAGCTGCCTGTGCAGTTTCAGAATAGGGATTTCTTGCTAAAGCAACGGTTGGAACGCTTTGAAACCCGGCAGCTATTCTATGAAGTGACCCCGCTTCAAAGGGGCAATTATGTGTTTGGGTATCTGCATGTCTATATTTGCTCCCAACTTGGATTGATAAGAAGGAGGTTTAGTTTTGATCAGGGGCAGTCGGTAAAGGTGTATCCCTCCTTTATCCAGATGAGAAAGTTTGACTTTTTAGCTTCGGACAAGAAGAACCTTTCTTATGGCGTCAAGCGGATTAGAAGACTTGGGCATTCCATGGAGTTTGACCGAATCAAAGACTATGTAGCGGGTGATGATGTACGGGCGGTAAACTGGAAGGCAACAGCCAAACAATCCGAACTGATGGTAAACCAATTTCAGACGGAAAAATCTCAACCAATTTACCTACTGATTGATACGGGAAGGGTCATGAAGATGCCCTTTGGTGGTATGACCCTGTTAGACTATGCGATCAACAGTTCCCTGGCATTTGCCAATTTAGCCCTTAAGAAAAAGGACAAAGTAGGCATGATTAGTTTTTCCAATGGAATCCACCAGGCCTTGCCGGCTAGCAACAGCCGCTCCCAATTACGCGGATTGTCAGAGGCCTTATATCCTATAGCCACCCAGTTTCATGACACCGATTTTGGAATTCTCTACGGTACGGTAAAAAGGAAAGTGCCGCAGCGGAGTCTGCTAATCCTGTTCACCAATTTCGAACATGTGGGTGGATTAAAAAGGCAATTTCCCTTTCTGCAGGGGTTGGCCCGTAAGCATCTTCTAGTGGTAGTTATCTTTCAAAATACCGAAATGCAGAAATTGCTAGAGTCTCCTGCGGCAGATTTATCGGCCATTTACCGCAAGACTGTAGCGCAGAAGTTTGATTTGGAAAAGCGGCAAATGGTCTTGGAGTTGGGAAAGCGGGGCATTCAGGCAATCCTGACTCCTCCGGAGGAACTCACCGTAAATGCCATCAATAAATACGTTGAAATTAAGGCGAGGGGGATGTTGTGAGAAGAGGGTGAATGAAATATAGTAGAAACATGGTGGAAATATAGCCTACGGCTGAAATATGGAATACGGCCGAAATATGGTAGAAATATAATGGAAATATTGGAAGGGTGGTGTGGGTCCTAGAGAGAACAGTGGTGGCGGGGTATGGGGAATGATATTAGTAGGTACCTGCCTAAAAAAGACCAATTTCTAGAATTGGGTTGTTATGTAGTTGGGCAGGTTTACCAGGAAAACCTTCAGGTTTGTAATAATTTATTTGCTAAAACTTTATTCCCATGAATATGAATCTATTTATCAAAGAAAAATTTCTGGACGTTATGGCTTTCGCCTTAGCAGTGAGCTTATTTTGGTCATGTAGTTTGTTTGAAGGTCCCCAGGGTGCGCAAGGAGAGACAGGTCCGGATGGTCTCCAAGGTGAAATGGGCCCGGTTGGTCCCCGGGGGGAGAGAGGGGAACCGGGACAGCGTGGGGAGCGAGGAGAACGCGGAGAAATTGGTCCGGTTGGGCCACGGGGAGCTCCCGGCCCCAGAGGTAAACAGGGTGCCCCCGGAAATGCCAACGTCAAGGTATATACTTTTGATGGTCATGATTTTGCAAACGCGGGTAGTCTACATGTAGATATTCCAATGTCTAGAAGTGATTTTGATAAAAAACTTTTCTACACCTATATGAGAAGGGATAATGTCTGGTACATCTTGCCGAATTATGGAAATGGTGCGGCGACTTATTACAGAACCTATCACCGGTATATTATAGACCTGAGAACGAGGACGGGTGCCGTCCAAATTACCATTTCACGGGTAGGGCCAGGAGAGAATTACGAAGAGATAAAAGTAGTAGCCATTGAAAGCACACAGGAAGCTTTGGTTCCAACTGTCATACAACCATCCGTCGATATTAGAGACTATACCCAGGTCATGAGCGAGTTGGGAATAAGTGGAATGGGAATAGAAGAATGAATTAACTAGACCTATTGTAGAGCAAAAATGCTATCAGGAAATAGCGGCTTTTTTTGCTGTTTAGATGGATTATGGCAAAGGTGCTTGCTATTCGTTGTTTATTCCTGACAAGGAATACGTACCTTTGGGGAATGAATAAGGAAAGCAGTAGAAGGGACATAAGGAAGCTTAGCTTGCGGGAATTGGAAGAATTTTTTGTATCCGTAGGGGACAAGAAATTTCGGGCCAAGCAAGTGTACGACTGGCTGTGGAACAAAACCCTGAAAAACTTTTCAGACATGTCCAATATTTCCAAGAATACCCGGGAGTTATTGGAAAAACATTTTGTCATCAACCACGTCCATGTGGATCAAATACAGCGGAGTAGTGACGGGACAATAAAAAATGCAGTCAAGTTATTTGACGGAAATATCGTGGAGTCCGTGCTTATCCCTACGCCGAAGCGGATTACTGCCTGTGTGTCCTCGCAAGTGGGATGCAGTTTGGATTGTAATTTCTGCGCAACAGCCAGGTTAAAGCGGATGAGAAACCTAAATCCGGACGAAATATTCGATCAGGTAGCTACAATTATGGAAGAGGCAAGGTTGTACCATGACCGACCACTGACTAACATAGTATTTATGGGCATGGGTGAGCCCCTGCTGAACTATGCCAATGTGTTGGCAGCCATAGACAAAATCACAGCCCCCGACGGCTTGGGAATGTCTCCCAAGCGCATTACAGTGTCTACTGTCGGGGTATGTAAAATGATTAAAAAACTGGCGGATGATGAGGTGAAGTTTAACTTGGCTGTATCCCTTCATTCCGCAATTAATGAGACTAGAAGTCGGCTTATGCCGATCAATGATACCAACCCTGTGGAAGACTTGGCTGAGGCACTCAGATACTGGTATGCCAAAACCAAACGTAAGGTGACCTATGAGTATGTCATCTGGAAAGGCATCAATGATGACGAACGCCACGCACAGGCATTGGCTAAATTTTGCAAAATTATTCCTTCCAAAGTAAATCTTATCCAGTATAACCCTATTGATGACGGGGAGTTTCAACAGGCCGATCCGGAAAAGGTGGACATGTACTTGCGGATTTTGGAAGGTCAGGGCATCATTGCGAAAGTACGAAAATCCAGAGGACAGGATATCGATGCGGCTTGCGGACAGCTTGCCAATAAAAACGACTTAGAATTGATGCCTGAATGAGTTGGACCTAAATCCTGAATATATTGATTTAGTCAAAATTTTAAAACGATCAGTACACAATGAATAAAGCGGAAATGATTTCCATCGCTACTTCTAGTTTCAACGAACATGGATTTCGGTTGACTGAGGGCGAAAAATTGATACAACAAAGTGGCATCCCATTGCCCTCATATAGAGAAGAGTTCGGCTCGGTACAAGCCCTTGTTTTCGAAATCTTCGCTCAATTATGTGAAGAATCCGACTGTATATCCCAGGGGTTGGATGCCAAAGGTACAACCCTTAAAAACCTCCTGAATACCACGATAGAATCTTATAGGGTCCAGACGAAATTTAGGTTTATTTTCCTAAACCTCCATGAAATCATAGAGCAGATAGAGCCTATCAAAGACAGATACTACGAGCTAATCTCGCTTAGAAAGAGTCAGTTGATTCATCTTTTTCAACTTCTGGAAAACGATCAATTGATGCGGGGGGAGGTAGTGTCAGGCCAATATGACAACCTGGCCAATCAAATGATTATTTTGTCAGATTTTTGGCTTACTCACAATAATATGGTATTTGGTCAGGATAACTTCAAGCCGGAGTACTATAGTAAATTGGTGCTCTCAATCCTAGTACCTTATCTGACTGAGAGTGGATTAGAAGACTACAGGACTATCGACGCTTAATCTATTTGTTGCTGAAGTCAAAAAGCTTTCGTTTTTCTTCCTTACTCAGATTGTCGTAGCCTTTTTCAGCGATTTTATCCAAGATTTTGTCGATTTCTTCCTGGGTACTTGTAGTAGTGTGAGTGGAGGAAGACGACGGAGGACTTGGCTTACTCTTCATCTCAGTCCCCGGTCTCCGATAGGTTACCTTAACGTTTGGTTTTTTGGAGAACAAATTTCTAATAAATGCCCCAATGGCTTGAATGGGCATGCCAATATCCTTCCCTTTATTCAGCTGCAAAATATAGTAATAACCTAAAATTGCTCCGCCCAAGTGGGCCAGTTCGCCACCAGCGTTGCTTCCTGTAGAATTTGCAAATGCAACCAGCACATAAAAAATGGCAATATACTTAATCTTGACAGGTCCAATTAATAAAAGTCTGAATTCCGTATCAGGCCTTAACGTAGCAGCCGCCACTACAACTGCAAAGACACCAGCACTAGCCCCGAGCATTAGTGATCGTTCGACTTCGTTGCTGAAGTATGGTGCGAGGTTATAGATGACAACATAAAAAAGCCCACCTGCCAAGCCTCCCAAGATATAAAGGTTCACTAATTTCCTACTTCCCAGAAACTCGTTGACCAACAGTCCAAACCAATAAAGGAACAGCATATTGAACAAAATATGCAAAAAACCCTCATGCAGAAACATATAGGTGAATAGCGTCCATGGTTTGGTCAATAATGCCGGAATATGGGCTGGCATCATAAAGAATGAAATCACCGATCGGTATACTTCTTCACCACCACCAAGTGTCAAAAACACCCGAAGTACCATAAAGGCAAGAAACAAAATGATGTTTATAGCGATGATCTTATAAAGACCGTTGTCTTTATGGTCAAAAGCATGCTTGAGATTATACCAGAATCCTCCGTACATAGTTAGTAGAAATTTTTTCTATCCCGCTTCCAATACGTAACCAACCCCGCACCAACGGCCAATCCGGCAAGGTGGGCAAAGTGAGCAACGTTATCAGCAGGATTACTTACAAATATATTATATACTGTGTATAGTCCATAGAACAACACAAGGTATTTTGCCTTTATTGGCATCGGTGGAAATAATAAGAACAACTGCGTGTTTGGAAATAACATGCCAAATGCGATTAATACCCCGAATAAAGCACCGGATGCCCCCACCATGGGAATGTTGACCATACGGTCACGTATACCCAGCATATTCATTTTAGCACGTTCAATCAGGTCGGTGCGGTCGGGATTATTACTGAAATCTTCAGTCAGGTCATATATACCGGAGTTAAAGAGGTGGCTGTTGTCTGATACAAACTTCCTGAATATCTCCGGATCAGGATTCGCTACAAATGCTTCTATATGATTGTCAAGCTTGTTGATTTTGTAAATGCTATATCCGTTATACAGAATCCCTGAACCGATCCCACATACCATCCAAAGTATGATTATCTTTTTAGGTCCAAGAAATTGCTCCAAAAGCGGGCCGAAAATGAACAGTCCAAACATATTGCTAAACAGATGCCAAAAATCCGCATGCATGAACATGTAAGTCAAAAACTGAAAGGGCATAAAAAAACGCGACTCTATATGATACAGCGCAAACAATGACTTCAATTGGGGCATGAAGAATTCGCTGATAAAGTGAATGCCAACCGTGATAATCAATAGGTTTTTCACGGTGGGTGTAAGCGATCTGAACATAGAAGAAGGTTTGTTATGAATGGGTAAAAAAACTATCTATTTTAGTTAAATCCAATTTCACAAAGGTTTTGTTCCCTGTGGGACTATAATTTGGGTTTTGACAGGAAAAAAGTTGCCCTACCAAGTTTTCCATTTCTTGCTTATTTAGGGAACTCCCCCGTTTGATAGCGGATTTTTTCGCAAGCGAGCGGGCCAAATTTTCCCTTTTATCAAGGGAAAGCTCTGATTTGAAATGCTTGAACTGCTCCAGCAGAGATTCAAAAAGAGCCTTTTCATTGGTTATGCTAATATCAGCAGGTACTCCGTCGATCACTAAGGTATGGTTGCCAAAAGGACTTACCAAAAACCCCAGATTAGCCAGCTCTTCGTGTAGGTCCATCACCAATACGTAATCTGCTGGACTGAGGTTTACCGTTTGTGGAAAGAGGCATTGTTGCGAGGATGCTTTCGCCTGATGCAACTGCCGAACAAACCGCTCATAGAGAATTCGCTCGTGGGCGGCTTGTTGATCGAATATCAGTACGCCGGAAGCCATCTGGGAAACTATATACCGGGATTCTATCTGGAAAGTGCTTCCTGAGACCTCTTTATCGGTTGTGAATCGCTCCGCGGGAAGCATAGGCTGGCTAGCTTTGCTGGAGAAGGTAATGGTTTCCTTGGATGTATTATTCCGGCCGTCCAAAAACCTGTTCTCCTCTTCTGAAAAGGCTTCTTTTTCGCCGTCAAAGATCCTTTCCCACCCGCTGACATCCTGTTTGCGAAATGCGGAAGAATGGAAATTTTTGTAGGAATTCTCGGCACTGACTTCCTGTTTTTTCCCTAAGTCGTTTTTCCAGGTTTCAGTGAAATTCACATCCATGCTGAAGTCAATGGTAGGTACCACGTGGTGGGCACCCAACGACTGCTTGACCGCTGACCGCAGTAGCCCGTAAACAGTTCGTTCGTCATCAAATTTAATTTCCGTTTTCGTCGGGTGCACGTTGATGTCGATATGCTTGGGATCAATCTCCAGAAACAACGCGTAAAAGGGATGCTGGTCTTGAGCCATTAGTCCCTCGAATGCATTCACTACTGCATGATGCAGGTAATTGCTTTTGATATAACGGTGATTCACAAAAAAGTATTGATCTCCCCGCGTCTTTTTACCGCTATCGGGCGTCCCAATATAACCTTGAATACGCAAAAGTGGTGTTTCCTCCTGACAGACCACAAGTTGATCTTTATAGGCTTGACCCAACAGTCCTAAAATACGCTTGCTTAATTTACCCGGTCCCAGCTTGAAAAGCTGCATGTCGTTTTGGTAGAAAGAAAAACTAACCTCCGGATAGGAGAGAGCGACCCGCTGAAACTCCTCAACCAGATGCCTCATTTCCACCGCGTTGGATTTAAGAAAGTTTCTGCGTGCCGGCACGTTGAAGAATAAATTTTTCACGGAGATGGACGTCCCCTCTGGGCAAACTATGGGCTCCTGCTTTTTCACCTCGGATCCTTCGATGCACAATAGCGTACCCAGTTCATCAGAACTCCGTTTGGTTTTCATCTCAACTTGGGCTACCGCAGCGATCGAGGCTAGTGCTTCTCCTCTAAACCCAAACGTTCGCAGACTAAAAAGATCATCCGATTGCCTGATTTTGGATGTCGCATGCCGCTCAAAGGACATGCGGGCATCTGTGACAGACATACCGGCACCATTGTCGATCACCTGTATAAGTTGCTTGCCCCCTTCTTTTACCACTACCTGCACATCAGTTGCGCCGGCATCGATGGCATTCTCCAAAAGTTCTTTGAGGGCGGATGCCGGGCGTTGGACGACTTCACCTGCGGCGATTTGATTGGCAATGGCGTCTGGGAGAAGCTGAATTAGATCGTTCATTGGGCACTTTTTCCTTTAAGCTTAAAAAGAACAACCAAAGATCCTATCCCCAAGCCTAAATAAATAAAATAATAAATGATATCTGGACCTATGTAAATGTAACCTCCAAAACCGCCTATCAATAAAACGATAATAATAAGACGAATGACGCCCGTACTTTCAAATATGCTGCTTGGCTTTTGTTTAATCGGGCTTCCTTTGGTGAAAGCCCCACGGATGGAAGACCCCCTGCCTAGTCGTAGTGCTTCCTCCGCATCCTCCGAAGGTAGAACCCCATCTTTCTCAAGATCTTTTCTGATTTGAGACGTGCGCATTTCGATCTCTTCTTTTACAGGATCATAATGCCTGGGAACGATGTTAAACCGCTGAGGTTGACTGACTCTGAATATGGAAGGGAATTTCATAATATTGTAAAGTTGTTGTTTATAGTGTTAACCGACACATGGATTACATTAAATCTCTACCGGATGGGTGGATCCTCAGGCAATGACCTCCTTTTAAAGGCCCTACTTCGCCCTAAACTTCAAAGGTTACTCTCAATATGCAATTACTGCCGCGCCAAACTTGGCATATTACCACAGGTTTTTAAGTAAGTCCTCTTTTATCAAATAAAATTAAACCGCTTACACAATTAGTTGTTGGTTCAATTGAGGAATTTATGTATGTTTGGTTTAAGAGTATTAGACTTACAAATTTAGGTTTAATTTGTGTCAGATAAAATTTTAACGCCCACATGTACCAAAAAGTTTGTTCTGTAATTTTTGCAGTTGTTTGTCTTGGAAGCATTGGCCTTTCTTCCTTTGTTCCGGCTGCTGCGTATCGGGATCCACTCATCAGTGGAAATCCTTCCTCCCAACTGACCTGGGTGGATAGTGTTTTTAATAGTATGACATTCGAAGATAGGCTGGGACAGTTGTTCATGGTGGCAGCCTATTCCAATATGGACCATCGGCACGAAAATCAAATCAGTAAGCTTATCCAAGAACAAAAACTGGGGGGATTGATTTTCTTTCAGGGAGGACCCGTTCGCCAAGCCCACCTCACCAACCGATATCAAGAACAATCTACCGTGCCGCTTTTCATCGCTATGGACGCTGAATGGGGTCCTGGGATGAGACTGGACAGTGTGCTGTTATTTCCAAAACAAATGACGATCGGTGCTGGTCCAGACGAGAATTTAACCTATGCTATGGGGTCGGAGATCGCCCGCCAATTCAAAGAACTTGGTATGCACATAAATTTCGCACCGGTAGTAGATGTCAATTCCAACCCGGACAATCCAGTAATTGGATACCGGGCTTTCGGAGAAGGAAAAGAGTTAGTCAGCCGCAAGTCAATTGCGTATATGAAAGGGATGCAGGACAACGGCATTATGGCTAATGCAAAGCATTTCCCCGGTCACGGAGACACGAATTTGGACTCTCACTTGACCACGCCTGTCATCACCAACTCCAAGGAACGGATAAAAGACATCGATCTATATCCATACCGGCAAATGATACAGGAGGGCTTGATGAGTGTGATGGTGGCCCACCTGCATGTGCCAAGCTTGGGAAGTGAGAGAAATATGCCCACCACCCTTTCCCCCAAAGTGGTCACTAGTTTGCTGAAGGAAGAGATGGACTTTAAAGGTCTTATTTTTACAGATGCTTTGAATATGAAAGGAGTGAGCAGCCTGCATCCCCCCGGGGAAGTGGATTTGCTGGCACTCAAGGCCGGAAATGATGTATTGCTTTACTCGGAGAACGTTCCAAGATCAAAGGAGCTAATCCTAAACGCCATTCAAAATGGAGAGATAAGCAGGGAAGAGATAGATGAAAAGGTTAAGAAGATCCTAAACGCTAAATATTGGTCTGGACTGGATAAAAAATCCAAAATTGAACCGCATCGGATCGCTGAAAGAATCACTACCTTAGGTACGAGAGATCTTATAGAGCAAATGTATGCTGCTTCCATTACCGTAGCCAAAAATGAGGATTTGGTACTTCCACTTAGACATGTCGATGTCAGAAAAATGGCTTCACTGACCTTGGGGGACAGGGGTAAGGAGTTTAAGGAACAATTGGATAAATACGGTAAGTTCACCCACTATACATTGCGGTCTCCAAGTGGGTCAGACAATTACCGAGGCATGGAAGAAAACCTCAAACCATACAATACTGTAGTTGTCGGGGTGATGGGAGTAAGCAACAATCCCAAGAAAAACTTCGGAATAAGTCCCGACGACGTCCGGTTCATCAGCCGACTTAGTGAGACACACCAAGTCATTACAGTCGTATTCGGAAATGCCTACGCAGCGAAGAATTTCGAAAAGTTGCCCAGCCTTGTATTGGCATATGAAGAAAATGAATTCACGGAGAAACTTGTTCCCCAGATACTTTTTGGTGCAAGATCAGCAACAGGGACCTTGCCGGTGAGCCTCAGTGCTACTCTTACCCAAGGAATGGGTTGTGAGACGGTTCAATTGAAAAGGTTAGCCTATAGCTCGCCTGAATCCCAAGGCATGGATAGCAAAGTGTTAGCGCAGATCGACCGGGTAATGGACGATGCAATTGTTAAAAAAGCATTTCCCGGTGGTGTAGTTTTGGTTGCCAAAAACGGAAAAGTAGTGATGGAGAAAGGATATGGGCACCAAGATTATTCCAACACCCGCCAAGTTAACAGCGAGACTGTCTATGATTTGGCATCGCTAACTAAGGTCATGGCCACTACTCAAGTGATCATGTTCATGCATGGAAGGGGATTGATTGATATGAATATGCCAATCGAGACGTATTTGCCGGAACTGAAAGTGACCAACAAAGGAAAATTGCTTATTAAAGATATCATGACCCATGAGTCTGGATTGTTGGGGTATATACCTCATTTTTCAAAGACGATGGAAGGTAATATATGGAAGAAGGAGTTTTACAGCGGCACTCAAGATGAGGTATTTAGTATACCTGTAGCCGACGGGATGTTTGCTCACAGATCGCTGCCAGATAGTGTGTGGCATTGGACGGTACAGTCAAATCTCAAAAAATCCGGGCCTAGGGGGAATGGCCGTTTTTCCTACACCTATTCAGATATTGGCATGTATTTACTTCAACGATTGATTGAGCAGCAAACAAGCCAGCCTATGAATGAGTTTTTGGAGCAGAATTTTTATTCCCCATTGGGGATTTATCGCCTTGGATACAGGCCGCTTGACAGGGTTGAAAGAGGGGATATAGCACCAACTGAACAGGACGGGCTCTTTAGGAAAACACTGGTTCACGGATACGTTCATGACCAAGGTGCTGCCATGTATGGCGGTGTTGCCGGGCATGCGGGACTTTTTGGCACGGCCCGTGATTTGGCTGTGATCATGCAAATGATGCTCCAGGGCGGCAAGTACGGCGAGGTGGATTTATTGACAGAGGAAACGGTAAAGACGTTCACGGCGGGTCAATCCCAGCATAGCCGCAGAGGTTGGGGATGGGACAGGCCGAATCCGGATCCGACAAAACGATCTGCCGTTGGCACGTTAGCTCCTATAAGTACCTTTGGGCATACTGGCTTTACTGGGACGGCCGTATGGGCTGATCCGGATAATCAACTTGTTTATATTTTTCTTTCCAACCGGGTTCACCCGTCGGCGGGCAATAATCTGATCACTAAGGAAAAAATTAGGGGGAAGATTCACGACATTATCTATAAATCCTTCTCAAACGTATTTCTTTTGGCTTCCAATTGAACAAATCTGGGGGCTGGTGGTGTTAACCTTAATATTTGTCCGATAATAACTTCAATAAACATGAACATAGGGATCGTTTGTTATCCTACATTTGGTGGTAGCGGCGTAGTGGCTACAGAATTGGGAAAAGCCTTGTCCAAAAAGGGATATAAGATCCACTTTATTACCTACAGTCAACCGACCCGGCTGGATTTGTTCAACGAAAACCTTTTTTATCACGAAGTTGATATTAAAAGTTATCCACTATTTGAGCACGCCCCCTATGAACTGGCTTTGGCAAGTAAAATGGTAAATGTGGTGAAATTTGAACAACTGGATTTGCTTCACGTGCATTATGCCATCCCCCATGCCTCAGCGGCATATATGGCCAAGCAGATTTTAAAGGAGCAGGGTATACATATTCCCGTGGTGACAACACTTCATGGTACAGACATTA
Source organism: Lunatimonas sp. (assembly GCA_035460985.1). GTDB lineage: Bacteria > Bacteroidota > Bacteroidia > Cytophagales > Cyclobacteriaceae > Lunatibacter. The sequence goes on along the minus strand of DATHWC010000127.1, from coordinate 27,519 downwards.
CCTTGGTGGGAAAGGATCCAAGTTATGAACCTGTGGTTACTTTCAGTATAAACAAATCTGATGGAGTGACTGCTGTATCTGAGGATTTGAAAAGGGACACACTGAACCACTTCGATGTGAAAAATCACATTGAGGTAATACCGAACTTTATTGACCTGGAGCGGTTTAAAAAACAGAAAAAAGAGCATTTTAAGCAGGCCATATGCCCAAATGGTGAGAAACTTCTAGTCCACACTTCCAATTTTAGAAAGGTTAAGCGGGTCGATGATGTAATTCGTGTATTCAATGAAGTAAGAAAAGTAATACCTGCAAAATTACTTTTGGTGGGAGATGGACCAGAGAGGGACAAGATGGAAAGACTTTGCAGGCAACTAGGGACCTGTGATGATGTGCGGTTTTTAGGTAAACTCGAGGCTGTAGAAGAAGTGCTTTCAGTTGCGGATTTGTTCTTGATGCCTTCCGAAAAAGAAAGTTTTGGGTTGGCTGCTTTGGAAGCAATGGCCTGTGAGGTCCCCTTGCTTTCTTCAAATGCGGGGGGTATCCCTGAATTGAATATAGATGGCGTAACTGGCTATGTATGTGAAATTGGAGATGTGGTCACCATGACGGCACGGGCACTGGATATCTTGAAAGATGAAAATCTCCCCACTTTCAAAAAGAATGCTCTCGATAGAGCAAAGGAATTTGATATATCAAAAATATTATACCTCTACGAAGATTTCTATAAAAAGACCATTGAAACATCCTTTGCAGCCTTTGCAAAATAACTAGTTTTCCTTTTATTTTAGGAGTAAAATGAAACTACTTGTGGTACCTATTACGTTAAAATGGCAATTGTTAAAAATTGTTAGATAATTAATGGGTTCTTTTTGAACGAAAAGACCCATTATCGGGGTCAGTGGATTGTTTAATAAAACCATAAGTAGTTTCTAATGAAAAAGATAGGAAGATTAGATCGACCGGATAATAATGGGACAGCTAAGATGTTTGCTAGCCCGCTATTGGAGAAAATTAGTAGGACGCACATTAGCATACCCATTGCAATGTTTTTAGGCGTAGGTATTTACTCCCTTTATATTGGCATCTCAGCCACCAGTATTTCAGTCTTTACGGCAGCTTTGTTAATCTTTGGTGGATTTTTGTTGTTCACCTTGGTTGAATACCTAATGCACAGGTATCTCTACCACATGGATCCTGATTCTGAGATGAAGGATAAGATTCAATATTCCATGCACGGTGTGCATCATGACTATCCCAAAGACAAGGATCGACTCGCTATGCCGCCCTTTATTTCGGGACTGTATGCCTTAGTAGCCTATTTTGCTTTTAACTTTTTAATGGGAGATTATTCCTTTTATTTTCTTCCTGGGTTTTTGTTTGGGTATGCGGGATATTTAGGAGTGCATTATATTGTACACGCCTTTCAACCTCCTAAAAATTTCCTAAAGGTGCTTTGGGTGAACCATGCCATTCATCATTATAAAGATCCGGATGTGGCTTTTGGAGTGAGTACTCCTATTTGGGACTATGTATTCCGAACCATGCCCAAAAAAAGCTAAATATTCTATAAATCAAGGCTGAGGTGTTCAGCCTTTTTTTTTGATCAAAAATTATATTAAAAAGTGATTCTCAAGTTATGGTTGAAAAGAAACCAAAGGTAGGGATTTTGGGATTGGGTTGGATTGGGGAACCCTTAGCACGCAGACTTCTTGAAAGTGGTTACACCGTTGTAGGAACGACCACACAAATCGAAAAAAAACATCGATTACAGCGATCAGGTATTTCAGCCGAATTGTTGCGGTTCAACCCTTTTCCGGAAGGGGAAGAAGTTCTATTTGACGTGGATATTTTATACATCAATATTCCGCCCTCAAGGAGAACCAATCCCGATAGTTTTCATCCCGAACAGATTACACAAATTCGTAAATTGGCTGTCAGAGCCGGTGTTTCTAAAATCATATATGTTTCGGCTACCTCCGTATATCCCGATCTTGGCCAAGAAGCCTATGAATCCGATGAGCTAAACCGGTCGACCACCGGAAATCCGGCTCTTTGGCAGGCAGAACAGATTCTTTGGGAACATAAAGCGTATGACCTTACCGTTGTCCGCTTTGGAGGGCTATTGGGAGACAATCGAATTCCGGGCAAATATTTTTCAGGAAAGGAAAATGTAGCAGGACACCCACCTGCCAACTACGTTTATAGAAATGATGCGGTTAGGGCAATTGAATGGATAATATCTCAGTCTCTTTGGAATGCCACCTACAATGTCGTGGCTCCTATCCATCCAAAAAAATCCGAGATTTATGAGCAAAATGCAAAATTATTAGGTTTTCCTCCTCCAAGAAGTTACGAAACAGAGCCACTCAGTCCCTGGAAGCAAATCAGCCCCGCTAAGTTCCTGGAAACTGGGTTCGAATTTGACTATCCGGATCCGTTAACTTTCCCCTATAATCCATAAATAATGTCTGAATTAATAAAACTATATTTATTTGGAGCAAATTCTGCCTGTCTTTCCAAACCTATTATTAAAAACGACTACAAATTAATTATTATCCCCATATATGTAGCTTATTTCGAAATTTAATTTGGTTAATGAATTCAACTGTCGTTGATTATCAACGGTATTTGTATATTCGTATAGACGGTTTTTAAAGAATAACTTATTTCTCTACTTTTGTAGGGAATAAAAAATAACCATGGATAAATATTCATATATCTCCAATGCCCACGTAGCCTATATTGATGAGCTATACGTGGATTATAAATCCAATCCGGATACCATCGACCCAAGCTGGAAGGCTTTTTTTGACGGGTTCGATTTTGCCATCACCAAGTTTGGTGAGGATGAAAACGGTGGGGCTCTAGCTCAGGCACCGGAAAACGGTAATTTAGCCACTAAGGGTTCCATCATGGATATGGAGGAGTTGCCGAAAGAAATCAAGGTGCGGGCATTAATTCATGCCTATAGGTCGAGGGGACACCTGCGTTCCGACACTAATCCAGTAAGAAAGAGAAGGGATAGAAGGGCACTGTTGGATTTGGAGGATTTTGGACTTGCCAAAAGTGATTTATCGACGGAGTTTCAGGCTGGAAATGAAATAGGAATTGGAACAGCAACTTTACAACGGATCATAGATTCCCTTAAGAAAATCTATGAAGGTTCTATGGGTTTTGAGTATCTCTATATTAGGGATCCTGAAATGCTGGATTGGCTGAGAGTGAAGATTGAGAAAGACGCCTTGGTATTCAATCCCCCATCTGAGGAAAAGAAGCGGATTTTGTGCAAGTTGAATGAAGCGGTAGTTTTTGAAAACTTTTTGCATACAAAGTATTTGGGACAAAAGCGGTTTTCTCTGGAAGGAGGGGAAAGTACTATTCCATTTTTGGACGCATTGATATCCAATGCTGCTGATTTGGGAGTGGAGGAAGTAATGATTGGAATGGCGCATCGGGGCAGGTTGAATGTCTTGGCCAATATAATGGGGAAAACTTATGAACAGATTTTCTCCGAATTTGAAGGCACAGCGAAGCCTGATTTGACCATGGGAGACGGCGACGTTAAGTATCACATGGGATTTTCCAGTGAGGTGCCTACTTTTCATGACAAAATGATGATTCTTAAGCTCGCTCCAAACCCATCCCATCTGGAAGCGGTGAATCCCGTTGTTGAAGGCTTTGTACGTGCCAAAATCGATCATCAATATGCGAATGATGCCGGTAAGATGATTCCTATTTTGATTCATGGTGATGCTGCTGTGGCCGGTCAGGGAATCGTCTATGAAGTTACCCAGATGGCTAGCCTGAAAGGGTACCACACAGGTGGTACAATACATTTTGTCATTAACAACCAAGTAGGATTTACCACTGATTTTGATGATGCCCGTAGTTCCATCTACTGTACGGATGTTGCCAAAGTTATTGATGTACCGGTCATTCACGTAAATGGGGACGACCCGGAAGCGGTGGTTTTTGCTGCCAAGCTAGCCGTGGAATTCCGTCAGAAGTACCATAAGGACATTTTTGTGGATATGGTGTGTTACCGCCGTCATGGACATAATGAATCCGATGAGCCGAAATTCACTCAGCCGGAACTCTACAACATCATCTCGAAGCACCCTAACCCTAGGGAAATCTATAATAAAAAACTTTTGGAGAGAGGTGATGTGGATGCTGAACTTGCCCAGCAAATGGACAAGGAATTCAGGCAACTTCTTCAGGACCGGTTGAATATGGTAAAAGAAAAGCCTCTTCCCTACACGTATTCCCCCTTTGAAAAGGCCTGGCAGGAACTAAGGAGATCTCAGCCTGAGGACTTCGACCAGTCTCCGGAAACTGGGATTTCCCAAGAGGTAATTGACAAAGTGGCCGAAGCCCTTACAATTACCCCAAAGGGGTTCAAGCCGATCAAGCAGATCGAAGCACAGATGAAGCAGCGTAAGGAAATGTTCTTCCAAAATAGGTCACTGAACTGGGCAGCTGCGGAGTTGCTTGCTTATGGGTCTTTATTGATGGATGGAAAGACCGTCAGACTTACCGGTCAAGATTGTCAGCGGGGCACCTTTTCCCACCGGCATGCGGTGATCCATGATGCCCAGTCAAACAAGCCCTATAATTCTTTAAAGGAATTGAAAGACAGTAAGGGTAAGTTCTATATCTATAATTCCCTACTTTCGGAATACGCGGTATTGGGATTTGAATACGGATACGCGATGGCTAACCCCTCTGCGCTTACCATATGGGAGGCTCAGTTTGGGGATTTTGCCAATGGCGCACAGACCATGATTGACCAGTTTATTACGTCTGGAGAATCCAAATGGCAGAAAATGAACGGACTGGTGATGCTGTTGCCTCACGGCTACGAAGGCCAAGGGCCGGAGCATTCCAATGCCAGACCGGAAAGGTTCCTTCAAATGTCGGCAGAATACAATATTGTGGTAGCCAATATTACCGAACCGTCCAACTTTTTCCATTTGCTCCGAAGGCAGATGACTTGGGAATTCCGAAAGCCATGTATAGTGATGTCACCCAAATCCCTCCTGAGGCATCCAAAAGTTTTCTCTCCGATTGAAGAGTTCACTTCTGGCCGGTTTCGTGAAGTGATTTTGGATGAGACCGTTCAGCATAAAGACGTCAAGCGGGTAATCCTGTGCTCTGGGAAGATTTTTTATGAGTTGGATGAACTAAGAGAAAAGGAGAAGGTAAAAGATGTGGCTATAATCCGCATAGAACAACTTCACCCCCTTCCTAAGAAACAGCTGTTGAACGCACTAAAGCAATATGAAAAGGCAGAAGTAGTGTGGGTTCAGGAAGAGCCGGAAAATATGGGCTATTGGGCCTATATGGTAAGGAACCTTTTTAAGGATGTTGCCATGGATGTCATTGCGCGTAAGCCAAGTGCCTCGCCGGCAACAGGCTTCAACAAAGTCCATGTAGCGGAACAAAAGGCTATCTTGGAAATGGCATTGAAAATTAATTCCTAAAATCATATCCGTAATAAATAGCAATAGTACAACGAACTTTTTTAGTTCATAGCCAAAAGTAACTAACACATGAGTATAGCAATCAAAGTTCCCGCAGTAGGGGAATCCATCACAGAAGTAACCATTGGCCAATGGTTTAAAAATGACGGCGACTATGTAGAAATGGATGAGGTCATCTGTGAGCTGGAGTCTGATAAAGCAACTTTTGAACTAACGGCAGAAGCGTCTGGAGTTCTCCATACGAAGGCTGACAATGGGGAAACGTTGGAAATTGGTGCGGTGATTTGTGAAATTGACACCGACGCTAAAGAAAGTACTGACGGCGCATCTTCATCAAAATCAGCGGACAAGGAGAAGCAACCTTCAAAATCCGATGCCGAAAAACCAGCATCCACTGGAGAAATAAAGGAAATGGTTGTTCCTACGGTCGGAGAGTCAATCACCGAAGTGACGCTTGCGACCTGGCTGAAAGAAGATGGTACTCATGTGGAGCTGGACGAAATTATTGCAGAGGTAGATTCCGACAAAGCTACTTTTGAATTGCCAGCCGAAGCTGCTGGAATTTTAAGGCATGTTGCCAAAGAGGGGGATACCCTTGAAATAGGCGGTCTTATTTGTAAAATAGAAGTTTCAGGGCCCGGTACCGTCGAAAAATCTTCTGACAAGCCCTCACCGGCTCCTTCCAAAACGGAAGTTTCTTCCAATGATACCTACGCTACGGGCCATGCTTCTCCGGCGGCTGCAAAAATTCTTGCTGAGAAGGGAATAAGCACTTCGCAAGTACATGGAAGCGGTAAAGATGGCAGAATTACCAAGGAAGATGCCGAGAAAGCGGAGAAGACATCCAAGGAAGCACCATCTGCTAGAAAGGAAGAATCAGTTAAAACGGATACGACTCCTTCCGTAATGCAGGGGGAGCGCAATCAGCGAAGGGAGAAAATGACTTCTTTAAGAAGGACTATCGCCCGTAGACTGGTAGCCGCCAAAAATGAAACGGCCATGCTTACTACCTTCAATGAGGTAAATATGAAGCCGATCATGGATCTTAGGAAGCAATATAAAGATCAGTTTAAGGACAAATACAACGTAAATCTTGGATTTATGTCCTTTTTTACCAAAGCAACATGTATTGCCTTGCAGGAATGGCCTGCTGTAAATGCGCAGATAGATGGCAATGAAATCATTTACAATGATTTTTGTGATGTGTCGATTGCTGTATCCTCTCCAAAAGGATTGGTTGTACCGGTGATAAGAAATGCGGAAAAGATGTCATTTGCGGAAATTGAGAAGGAAGTGGTTCGCCTTGCTATCAAAGCCCGGGACGGGAAGCTAACCATCGATGAGATGACCGGGGGTACCTTTACGTTAACCAACGGGGGCATATTCGGATCCATGATGTCCACACCGATCATCAACGCTCCACAGTCTGCTATTTTGGGCATGCACAACATTGTAGAAAGGCCGATGGCGGTCAATGGTGAAGTGAAAATTCTTCCGATGATGTATTTAGCCCTGTCCTATGATCACCGGATTATTGACGGCAGGGAGTCAGTAAGCTTCCTTGTACGCATAAAGCAATTGTTGGAAGATCCTGCAAGGCTATTGATTGGCATATAAATCTTGACTATAAAATAGATTTGCCCTCCAGGTGTTCATTCCTTGGAGGGCATTTTAACACATATACCAGTTACCAGCATTTTCCGGATGCTTGTGAGCTGGTTCAACCATAAAAAACCGTAACTCATGTACGACTTAATCGTAATAGGATCTGGTCCAGGAGGCTATGTAGCTGCCATTCGTGGCGCGCAGTTAGGCCTTAAAACCGCAATTGTCGAAAAGTACCCTACCCTAGGGGGTACTTGCCTTAATGTAGGATGTATCCCATCCAAGGCTCTTTTGGACTCCTCGGAGCATTATTATAATGCAGTCCATTCTTTTCAATCCCACGGTATAGAATTAAAGAACCTAAAAGTCAACCTGAAGCAGATGATTAGCAGGAAGGGCGAGGTTGTCAAGCAGAATGTGGATGGGATAGCATACCTGATGAAGAAAAATAAAATTGACGTACATCAAGGGGTGGGTTCTTTTGTGGATGCCAATACGGTAAAGGTATCCGGGGAGAACGGCGCATCCAATGAGATATCAGGAAAGCATATCATCATCGCTACTGGTTCCAAGCCATCAAGCTTGCCTTTTATCAATCTGGACAAGGAGAGGGTTATTACGTCCACGGAGGCCCTCAACCTAACGGAGGTTCCCAAGCATTTGATAGTAATCGGAGGTGGAGTAATAGGATTGGAACTTGGATCCGTATATGCCAGAATAGGTGCGAAAGTATCTGTTGTGGAGTTTTTGGATTCGTTGATTCCTACCATGGATAGATCCATGGGTAAGGAGCTCCAAAAGTCCATGAAGAAACTGGGTGTTGACTTTTATCTAAAACACAAAGTATCCGCGGTAGACCGAAAAGGTAAGGAAGTCACCGTAAAAGCTGAAAATGGCAAAGGAGAAACAGTAGAACTGAAAGGTGACTATGTTTTGGTGAGTATAGGAAGAAAACCATACACTGAAGGACTAAATGCGGAAGCAGCGGGAGTTAAAATCACGGACCGGGGTCAGATCGAAGTTGACGAACATTTAAAAACAACCGCAGATAATATTTATGCCATCGGAGATGTTGTGAAGGGTGCCATGTTGGCTCATAAAGCAGAAGAGGAAGGTGTATTTGTTGCCGAACAGCTGGTAGGCCAGAAGCCTCATATCAACTACCTGTTGATTCCAAATGTCGTGTACACTTGGCCTGAAGTGGCGGCAGTTGGCTATACCGAAGAGCAATTGAAGGAAAAAGGTATCAACTATAAAACTGGTAAATTCCCATTTATGGCATCGGGCCGCGCAAGGGCTTCCGGGGATGTAGACGGATTGGTAAAGGTGCTGGCGGATGCCAAGACTGACGAAATCTTGGGGGTTCATATGATCGGTCCGCGCACTGCGGATATGATTGCAGAGGCGGTTGTGGCCATGGAGTTCAGAGCTTCAGCAGAGGATATCGCCAGGATGTCACATGCTCATCCTACCTATACAGAAGTGTTTAAGGAAGCTTGTCTGGCAGCTACGGACAACCGCGCCCTGCACATGTAATCATGTAATCCACACTTGCTTCTTATTCAATACAAACGGTCTACAAATTATTGTAGACCGTTTGATTTTTTAATTCAATAAAAGTGAAGTTTTTATACATTCACATGCCGTTCTGCATGGTATGAAGAACGCACTAGCGGACCAGATTCGACGTATTTCAATCCCCTGCTGAGTCCTTCTTCACGATATGCGGCGAATTGATCCGGGTGGATAAACTCAGCCACCTCTATATGTCTTTTTGTGGGTTGCAGATATTGGCCCAAGGTTAAGATATCACAGCCGTGAGCAACTAGATCGTCCATAGCTTGGAGAACTTCTTCCTTTTGCTCACCCAATCCCAGCATAATCCCGGTCTTGGTACGTTTGCCATAGGCTTTGGTAAGTTTGATTTGCTCCAAAGACCGCTGGTATTTTGCCTGTGGACGGACCCTTCGGTAAAGGCTGGCCACTGTTTCCATGTTGTGGGAAACTACTTCCTGTCCGGCACTGATCATGCGGTATAAAGCTTCCCAGTTGGATTTCACATCCGGGATTAATGTCTCAATTGTCGTTTCGGGAGAAAGTCTTTTGGTCTCTACCACAGTCTGGTACCAGATTTCAGCTCCTTTGTCCTTGAGTTCATCCCGATTGACGGAGGTAATTACCGCATGCTTAACTTTCATCAGTTGTATCGCCTCAGCTACCCGGCGGGGTTCATCGGTGTCATATTCAGGAGGGCGGCCGGTAGCAACCGCGCAGAATGAACATGACCTCGTGCATACATTTCCCAAAATCATGAAGGTCGCGGTTCCAGCTCCCCAGCACTCGCCCATGTTGGGGCAATTGCCACTTTCACAGATAGTATGTAGCTTATGTTCGTCTACGAGCTTTCTAACACTGGCATATTCTTTACCTATAGGAAGCTTTACCCTAAGCCAATCCGGCTTTTTTCGCTTGGTTCGTTCCTCAGATATCACAGGTAATTCAATCATAATGTGCGTTTAAATCGGGTGCAATGATTATGCTTTTGGAAAAGCTTCATCCAGCCTATCTTCTAAATCCATAAAATAGGGTAAAGTAAGCTGAATGAAAAAGCTGCCTATTTTCAGTAGTAGGCATAAGCTCTATTTCCTTACTAAAACCCTCGAAAAGGTAACCAAGTTCCACTCCGGTTACATTCGATTTGAAAAAACCAAATTCAAAAGCCAAAGCCGCTTTTGCATGTGCGCCAAAGGCGATTTCAGACTCTCCAATACCTTCAAATAGCCTTCCTGGACCGAGCACATCGAACCTGCTTTGGTGGACTTCAGGATTGTATTGTTGCCTGACCGTTTCAGTCCGGCTTCTGTATACTTCAATGTAATAAGGGGCTACCAGTCCCAGGGTAGGTCCAATGGCTGCCAAGGCAGAAACCTGCACCCCTTGATGTGGAGCTTTTTTGAACATTACAATCTCTCTTCCGTATTGCGGCCGGATGGCATAGAGATAATTCGATTTCCCAAAAATATAGCTGTTACCCAATGTAGTATTATACCTCACTTCTTTCGGGTTTTTCACATTCACCAATTCCAATTGGAAGAATTGATACAGGTTGTCATCTATGGCAGTTCCTATCTTCAGGCTTATACCACCTATAAGACCACCATTTGTGTTCTTGTTGATACCGAAAAGTACTTCACGATCATATTCATAGTTACCCGCATCCCCCCGCTGGGCAAATAGCGTCGAACTACTGATCAAAAGCAGCAAGAGTCCCGTAATATAATTCATGTTATTCCTCATTCAATATCAGAAATTTAACGCTTTTTTTGTCCATATTGTTATGGAACAAAAACTAAAAATAACAGATTCTCCTATTTATCAAAAGACGAAGGTAAACTAATTTTGGCTTTTAAACCATCCATGGCCCGCAGAAGCTCGATTAAGACATGTTTTGCGTTGGACTAAAAAAAATATTGCCGACTTTTGTAGCGTTTGCGAATTGTTTTTCGTCATTATTAAAACTAGTTAAATAACGGCAGTCTGTTGGAGAAAGATCTCATACTAAAAGCAAAAAGCAGGGATCCCCGGTCACTTGAAAGGCTTTACAAGCACTTTTATGGCTACGCCATGAGTATTGCTTTGCGATATTCCGCAAATAGGGAAGAGGCTTGTGAGATCGTAAATGATAGCTTCATGAAGGCATTTGACAAAATAGATCAGGTTGCCAATGAGGATTCATTCAAGGGTTGGTTACGAAGGATTTTGGTGAATACCTCAGTAGATTACTACCGAAAAAACCTCAAACATTCGGGCGGAATAGACATTGACAGGGTAGATGCGGAAACGTACCACCCCAATATCATTGATGAACTTTCCAAGGAGGACATACTCAAAATGTTGAGGGAATTGCCAGAAGTATTGCGGGTTATCTTCAATATGTACGAAATAGAAGGTTATAAGCATGATGAGATAGCCGAGGCATTGCAGATTCCCTCCAGTACCTGCCGCACCTATTTGGCTAGAGCCAAAGAGAAATTGAGAGAAAAAATAACAGCATTAAATTATACAAGGAATGAAGGAGCAGTTCGATAAAAAGCTGGTGGAGAAAATTAAGGACTCCTTCAGCCATCATGAAGAGCCTTTTGATCCTAGACAATGGGAAAAGCTGTCTGCGGCATATTTTAAACCGACTTCGTCGGTTTGGCAGCTCTATTGGCCTTATTTTACTGTCGGTATTGCCGCCAGTCTATTGTTGGTGTTGTTTTATAACCCCTTGGGAATGAATTGGGAATCAGAAAATACCACTTCCAGCGAAATTTCAGTTATTCCTGTGCCAGATAGGATACCAGAAGATCTTTACTCATTGGATTCATCGATTACTCTTGGGGCTGAATCCGATTCAGAGAGACCTACCAATAAGCCTGAAGATAGTTCTACGAGCTTACCCCTACAGCTACACGCTAGTGTTGCGATGTCGAAAATAGAACACAAAACGGAGGAAAGAGAATCCCCGGTAATAGTTCAGGAAGAATTGGATCCAGCAAATGTGAAGCAGCTTCAAATGGAACTACCGGAATTAACGATAGAGGGGAATTTGTCTGAAAATGGATCCAAGGATCCTGCGCGGCAAGCCACCACGCCTATGGACCAATCCGAAGCGTTGGATAAGGTAAGCGAATGGTTGGCGGAAAATGGAAGCAGTTTGCCAGTGACTCCGAAAAAGGAACGTGCAGGCCCTCTCAAACTGGGGGTTATGGTTTCCCCGCAGGCCAATTCAAACGCATCTGGAGGGATGAATCTCGGTGCTGGGGTCATGTCTGAGTTTTCGCTTACAAGAAGGTTAAAGCTAGACGTGGGAGTGAATTATGCCAGACAAAGCATGATGCCTGACCGTTCGCCCAATATGGCAATGGAAATGGCATCCTATTCATCTTCCAGACAGCAAATGGATGCGCAAAACATAGTGACTAGTTCGAACTTTATTGGCTCTGTGATGCAGCTCAATTTTGCGAGTTTAGATATCCCTGTTAACCTTAAGTACCGGGTATTGGATCGAAAAAACACTGGTCTGTTTCTGATTACAGGGCTATCCAGCATGGTATACCTAGACCAGCAGGCTACGGAAACCTTCCAGACTAATTCCTTTTTCACCAGTTCGGATTTAGGACTCAGTTTTGCGCCGTCGGTACAAAACTACACTTCGGTGTATACACCCGAAGGAGGGGGGAACAGCGTGGATGTAGGAGGAATGTTAAATCTATCCATAGGATATGAATACAATTTGAGCGACGGGATGTTCATTTCTTTAGAACCTTTTTATAAGTTACCTCTAGGAAATCTTACCTTTGCCAACCAGCAATTCTCCATTGGTGGAATGAATTTGAGAATGAATTTCAAAATCGGAAAATAAGCTTGTTCCTTTCAAATTCCGTCTTATTTAATTATCTACACATATTCAAAACCATTTATTACTGATGAACAATAAGTTAAATTACCTAAGTGCTATTTTTATTCTCTCCATGATGACAGGTTGTCTACAGGAAACGGAGTCTGATCTGGACCGAATAATCGAACGGGATAATGCGGCCCTGGAGCGTTATATCGACGCAAATGGAATCGAAGCGACGAAGGTACAGTCAGGCTTTTATTATGAAAAAATCCAGGAAATGCCCGAAGCATCTCAATTTCAAAACAATGATTTTATCGGGATTTATTTTGAAATTAAGTCCTTAGATGGACAGCTTATAAAGTCCTATCTGGACGAAACAAAAGAGCCAATTATCTTTAAGCAATCTATAGATGGTATTTGGCCTTCTGTCATTGGATATTCTGCGGGACTTTCCAGATTAGGAGAAGAGTTGATGGTTTATTCCCCATCGTATTTGGCTTTTGGTAACTACGGCTACCAACAATTGATTTTGCCCAATTCAAACTTGGTGATGCGAATTAAATTTGCCCGAAAATATACCGAAGCGGAGTTAAAAGAAAGAGAAGAGCAACTGATTCTCGCTTATATAGATGAAAATGAACTCGAAGGGTTTGAGAAAATCCAAGATGGTATCTACAGAAGAATTTTGGACGAAGGAGATGCGGAAGAAGAACTTACCACAAATACAGATGTAGTAACCTTTGCCTTCAAATTGTTCCACATGGGAGAGACCACTTCCACCTTTGAGTCTAGTGCGACTAACAGACCTAGCGTGACCTTGGGAAGACAAGAAAACCTACCTTTTCTCGAGCATGGCTTAAAGGGAATTCGAAAAGAAGCTAAAGTGGAAGTCTTGGCCTATTCCTTTGCGGCTTATAATAATTCTATCCAGATTATACCCTCTGATGTTCGGAAGGATCTGTACGATAAAGGAGAACAGATCGATTTAGTTAGACCATATACGCCGGTTTTATTTTCAGCAGAAGTCTTGAATGTTCAATAATGCCGATTTGATTGTTGGAGTACCAAACTATTATTCCCCACGAAATCAAATTATTTTACGAATCCTGACACAAATTGGTCAGGATTTTTTTTTTTAAAACGTCAACAATTTGGAAAAAAATGGAATTGCTAAAATATGATGAATGGAAATGGCAAAAATGAATGCCCAGATCACCCCACTAATCAGCATTACAAATATTATTTTATATTTGTCGATCCCAAAAGAAGATAAAATGACAGTGCCTCCTATGGGCGTCAGTAATATCGGTGTCAATGCCGCGATGCCATAAACGCCGAATTTTTGCCAGATTTTAATAATATTTCGAGTTCTCTTAGTAAACCGTCTAGGGTTTTTTCGGATTTTAATTGTCCATGTATTTTTGATCCAATCGCCCAAATAGGTAAAGGCGATTACGGAGGTCATCATGCCAGATACAGTAACTAGTTCGATTTCAATGACGGAAAAGCCCGCTGCCGCTCCCAATACAGGCCCGGCGATAAACTTAAAAAGACATAATAAGTAGATGCCGAAAAAGGTGGCAATATACTCTATCATAATAGCAAATAAAGATACACGCCATAACCTACCAATAGAATACCACCGCTTATTCTAGATATATGCCAATTGATCCGCATTAAAGGAAAGATCAACAGCGTAAAACCAATCATCCAAAGATAATCATTATAGATGAATAGGGGAGAAACATCTATGGGTTTTACAATTGCAGTAATACCTATAATGCACAATACATTCATGATATTGCTTCCTAGGATGTTTCCTATGGCTATGTCTGTTTCCTTTTTGAGGGCTGCCACTACCGAAGTTGCCAGCTCAGGGAGACTTGTCCCAATGGCAATAACCGTAACTCCGACAATCCGCTCACTTATCCCAAGGGTTCCCGCGATTATAACTCCATTATCCACAAATAATTCTGAGCCGAAATACAACCCGGCGATGCCTACTAGAATCATCATAATAGCAATTATTGGGGATTTCCGTTTTAGTTGAGAAGATTCGTCCGTGTCAATTTCTATTCTTTCTATTTTCTTAAAAAAATACATATTTACGCCAACGAGTAACAATACAAGTAAGATACCCTCTGCCAAGTTGATTATTCCATTCCAGGATAAGAGGAAAAATATCACAGATGTGATAAGCGTAAACGTATAATCCATCTTAAGGATGGGTTTTGTGATAAGTATTGGGTAGATTATAGCGGTTGTTCCCAGTACTAAAGTGATGTTTGAAATATTGGATCCAACCACGTTACCTATGGCAATATCGCTGCTTCCCTTTAGGGCGGCAGTGATGCTTACCAAGAGTTCTGGTGCTGATGTCCCGAAGGCAACAACCGTCAGCCCAATCAGTCCAGCACTTAGTCCTAGACGGGCCGCAATTGCGGACGCACCGTCCACCAATATTTTCCCGCCGACTAACAGAATTAATAGACCGGTAATTAGCAATAAATAGGTCATCTTGGAATTAAATAAATTTATAGTTTTGGTCCAAAGGCCAGATCACCGGCATCTCCCAATCCAGGGATAATATATGAAAAGTCGTTGAGGTTGTCATCCAAGGCGCATGTCCAAATCTCATGGGGTAGATCGAGGTTTTGTTCTATATATTGCGTTCCTTCAGGAGAGGCAATCACCGAAAGTATATGGATTTTTTTTGGAACTCCATATTTCTTCAATTTTCTCGTACTTTCTATGAATGACTTTCCAGTAGCAAGCATCGGATCAACCAAGATAACGTCGCAACCCTCTATGGAGGGAGCTGCTACATATCCCATTTCGATCTCTATCGGATCATTGGCTTCAACGTCTTTTCTGAATGCACCGATAAACCCACAATCCGCCTGGTCAAAAAAATTCAGTACACCCTGGAAAAACGGCACAGCGGCACGCAGTACTGAAATAATAACTGGTTGCTTCTCGATAAGTGGAACTGATATCTCCCTGAATGGCGTTTCAATTCTTTGACTTGTAAACGCCATGTTCTTGGAGATTTCATACGCCATGATTTCCCCGAGCCGCTCTAAATTTTTTCTAAACCTCATCCGATCTTGTTGTCTATGAATATCTCGAAGTTCGGAAAGGTATTGTGAGGCGATAGAATTAGATTGGTTCAGGATAAACATGCACGAAATTAAACAAAAAAACCCGATCTGTAAAGATCGGGTTTTATATTTTGAGAATGTTATCTTATCTAACTTCGAAGCTTACTCTTCTAGCTAATTGACGAGCATCTGCAGATCTCTTATCAACGCTGGTATCTTCGCCATATCCTTTATATGAAAGTCTAGAGGCATCAATTCCGGATGCTACCATTACATCATAAACTGCTTTTGCCCTTCTTTCAGACAACCTCATGTTGTAATCCTCTGGACCCAACTCATCTGCGTAACCTTTAAGCTCAACACTTACACCTGGATTTCTTTTCAAGAAATTAGAGACATAACTGATTGCAGAAGCGGAGTAACCTAGTGGTTTTGCACTGTCGAATGCGTAATAAACATTTACATATCCATCATTAATTGCTTTGAGCAAATAATCAACTTCTTCAACAGTGTCTGGTGGAGGGCATCCATCAAGTGATGCAGGACCTGGAACGAAAGGACATTTGTCCAAGTGATCAGGAATACCATCTCCGTCCGAATCAAGTGTTCTACCATGAGAATCAACTCTTGCTCCAGCTGGCGTGTTAGGCTCTTTATCCAAATAATCAGGAACGCCATCACCGTCAGAATCCTTCAGCATATCTCTGATTTCACCAATCTGATTAGCCAATTCCTCTTTGGTAGCATATTTATTTTCCCTGATGTACCAATCAGCATGGGTAGACTTACTTCCTAGATAGAAAGAAAGGCCTAATGTACCTGTCCACCAAACCGCGTTAGCGCCATAATAGCCAGCATCTCCCATACCAATGGATGAAGCCCCATCAAATGCGACGTTTTGGCGTCCATTGATAATGGTACTAATGTCGCCGTTTAATGAAACCCTTTCACCAAGTTTTACCTGACCGGTAAATCCTGCTATAAAGTTATAGGTTTTGTCGCTAAAGTCTGCCCACTCATTTTCCTGAGGGGTAACTTGTCCGATACCCGCACCGAAATGTCCCAAAAGATTAACTCTTTGCGTGAACGTTTCCCAGTTCATAATCCTTCCTAAATTGGCGACCCCTTGCAAGTTAAGTCGATAATAATTGGTGGAAAATTCAGGATTGTCTGCTGCATTCGAGAAACTTCCTAAACCAAAATCCAGTTTAGTTCCAAACTTCTCATTGAACATGTAACGGACTCCTAAGTCACCATGGCCTAAACCTATCACTTGGGAATGATACCCAGGTGTCAATGGTGCCATTGCTTTATTAAAACCTCCATTAAGGTCAATTGACCATTTGTTGAAGTCGTCCTGCGCTTGAGTTCCCATGACCAAAGCGCCAGCCATAAGTGTTGATAGTATTAATTTTTTCATGATAAAAAATTTTTTTACACTTTTCAGATTTAGATTAATTGAATAAGATTTGTTTCGATGTAGAATTTCAGTTACAAATGTAAGATATTTTATGACAACTCTAAACTTATCTGAATTTTGTTTTATAAAATTAAATTTATAATCCGAAATTTGAAAGGAAATTTATCATATATTATGCCAGACTTCAATTTATTGGAAGAAATTTTAAGAATTCAGAGTGTTTCCAGCGACGAATCCCAAATATCGGCCTACATTGTCAACTATGTTTTGAAACGGGGAACGGAATGGAAGGTTACGCCCAACGTTTTTTTTGGAGAAAATCTTCACGAAAATATTGTATTGGCATTTGGAGAACCTCGGACTGTCGTTTTTGCCCATATGGATACGGTGGGTTTTATGGCCCGGTATGAAAACCAGCTTGTCCCGATTGGCGGACCTGATGTGGTTGATGGGGACCTTCTGGAAGGCGTGGATGCCTACGGCCCCATCTCATGCCGTGCCAGAATAGTGGAAGATCATCTTTTTCACGATTTTAATAGAGGCATTGTTCCAGGAACCATTCTTACTTATTCCCAGCAAATTGATTTTGGAAATGAATTTATCCAAGCAGCCTACTTGGATAACCGTCTTGGAATATACAATGCGCTCAAGCAATGTGAAACCCTTGAAAATGGTCTTATCGTTTTTTCGACGTATGAAGAGCATGGCGGCGGGGCAATTCCAATGCTTTTGAAATTCATTTATGATCGTTGGGATATTAAGCAGGCGTTAATTTCCGACATAACCTGGGTTACTGAGGGAGTGAGGCACCACAATGGGGTTGTTATTTCTATTAGGGACAGGAATATTCCCCGCAGGACGTTTATAAACCGGATTTTGGTCCACGCGGAAAATAGTGGTGTTCCTTATCAGATTGAGGTTGAAGGCGGCGGAAGTAGTGATGGTCGTGAAATACAGCGTTCACCTTTTGCGCTTGATTGGTGTTTTATCGGGGCGGCGGAAGATGGAGTCCATAGTCCCCGGGAAAGAGTTTCTTGGGATGATTTGGAAGCAATGGTTCAGATGTACCGCTATTTGTTGCAGAGACTTTAATGATTTGCAAATTTCGTTTATTCCAGCAATATTGATTACATTTGCAGGGAGCTGAGCCCTGAGGCATTTTTACATTATTAGATGATATTCATACATAATAAGCCATTTACACCTTATTTAGATGCCCATACGATACAAGGAGCAGTGGACAGAATAGCGTTACAGATTTGTAAAGATTATGCTGCCGAACCTCCGGTTTTGCTGGGTGTTCTGAACGGGGCTTTTATGTTTTTGTCTGATTTGGTTAAAAAGATCGATCTTCCTGTTGATATTTCATTTATGAAAATCGCTTCTTATTCAGGAATTTCTTCCACAGGTAAGGTCGAGATGCATTTGGGAGTGAGTGACGAAATTAAAGATAGACATGTAATCGTAGTGGAAGATATTGTAGATACCGGTAGAAGTATGGCAGTCATCCAACATCTCATCCGTCAAAAAAAGCCTAAAAGTATAGCTGTGGCCTCCTTGCTCCACAAGCCTGATGCCCTGATCGAACCGGTGGAGATTAAATATCTTGGGTTTTCAATAGAGGACAAATTTGTAGTCGGTTATGGTCTGGATTTTGATGGGATTGGTAGAAATTTACCCGAAATATTTCAACTTAAAGATTAATAAATAAAATTTTAAAGAAATTATTATGCTTAATATCGTTTTGTTTGGACCTCCCGGAGCAGGGAAAGGAACACAAAGTGAGAAATTGATCGAAAGATATAAGATAGATCATATTTCTACCGGGGATTTGTTTAGAAAACACTTGGGGGAGGGGACAGATTTGGGTAAGCTTGCCCAAAAATTCATGGATGAAGGACGGCTGGTGCCTGATGAAGTGGTGATTGGCATGGTAGATGAGAAGATAAACGCAAGCAAGGAAGCTCGGGGATTTATTTTTGACGGTTTTCCCCGGACAGTAGCTCAAGCCAAAGCATTGGATGAGTTATTGAAAATCAAAGAAATGGGTATTTCAGGAATGATTTCTTTAGAAGTGCCTGAAGAAGAGCTGAAAAATAGGATTAAAGAACGGGGAAAAACTTCTGGAAGGTCGGATGACCAAGACGAGATCAAAATAAATACCCGGATTAAAGTATATCTGGAGGAAACGCTTCCGGTAGCTTCCTACTACGATTCCCAAGGCAAATTGACCAAGATCCAAGGTGTTGGAAGTATCGATGAAATATTCACCTCCATTTGTGAAGTGATAGATTCGTATTGATTGTCAAAAATAAACATTAAATTTGCATGATGAAATGGCTAAGCTTCAGGGCTTAGCCAATTTCGTTTTATGGAATGTGGATCAATTAAATTGCCCCTTCCAAGCGTAAAATAATATTTCAAATTAATTAGGGAGTTCCTGTGTCTGAGTCCAATTTCATTGATTATGTAAAATTTTGTTCGCGATCAGGTGCCGGGGGTGCAGGATCTGTCCACTTCCGCCGGGAAAAGCATGTCCCGAAGGGTGGCCCCGACGGGGGAGATGGAGGTAGGGGAGGACACATTATCCTTAGGGGAAATCCCCAACTGTGGACACTTCTGCACCTCAAGTATAAAAAGCACGTCATCGCGGAAGCAGGACGGGGTGGAGAAGGAGGTAGACGAAAAGGTTCGGATGGCTCGGATATGATTTTGGATGTGCCGATGGGTACAGTAGCCAGAGATGCGGAAACAGGGGAAGTACGCTGTGAAATTACAGAGGAAGGTCAGGAGTTTATTCTTACCCGAGGTGGGCGTGGTGGTTTGGGAAATGACCACTTTAAGACTGCCACAAATCAAGCACCTCATTTTGCCCAACCCGGAGAGGATGGAATTGAAGAATGGATTATTCTCGAGTTGAAATTACTTGCCGATGTTGGCTTGGTAGGTTTCCCCAATGCAGGCAAATCAACCCTGCTGTCGAGCATATCTGCCGCAAAGCCGGAAATCGGAGATTATCCTTTTACCACACTCGTTCCCCATTTGGGGGTTGTGGGATATAGAGATGATAAGTCCTTTGTCATGGCGGATATACCGGGAATCATCGAAGGGGCCGCAGAAGGAAAAGGTCTCGGAATTAGATTTCTTCGCCATATTGAACGTAATTCAATCTTGTTGTTTGTGATTCCCGCTGATGCAGAACATATAGGAGCCCAGTACGAGATACTTCTCAAAGAATTGGGAAAATTTAATCCCGAACTGCTTGATAAAAAGCGCTTGCTGGCCGTTTCAAAATCGGATTTACTGGATGAGGAATTAATGGAAGCGTTGAAAGCGGAAGTCCCTGATGAGCTACCCCTGGTATTTATATCGTCAGTCACAGGATACAATCTGCCAGCCCTAAAGGATTTAATCTGGCAATCCTTACAGGAATAATGTCAGAATGTCAGGTATTTATATCGTGGCAAATTAATTGATACGAGAATAAGGACTTTTATAAGCTACTTACAATTATGGAGGAGAAAGAAAACTTAGAACAAGAAGAAATGATCGATACGTCGCAAACTGCCAATGTGGAAAATGCTGGCGAGGAGAAAGAAAATATAGAAGGTAAAAACAATTCGGAGGAAAAGGCACTTTCCCTAGAAGAGAAACTCGGTAACGAAAATAAAGAACTCAAAGAAAAGTACCTGCGCCTTTATTCTGAATTTGAAAATTACAGAAGGAGGACAGCAAAAGAAAGGTTGGACTTGATAAAAACTGCCTCTGAAGATGTCATTCAGGAAATGATCCTTGTTTTGGATGACTTTGAGCGAGCTTTTAAAGCTGAGGAAAAAAATAATGGAGAAACGTCCAGTGAGGGTAGACAACTGATCTACAATAAAATGGTGAAAATACTGGCCTCGAAGGGGTTAAAACCCATGGATGATTTGGTAGGTGAAAATTTTGATGCCGATAGGCATGAAGCCATTACGCAGATACCTGCGCCCAGCGAAGACCTTAAAGGGAAAATCGTGGATGTGATAGAGCGGGGTTACCTGCTTGGAGATAAGGTAGTTAGGTATGCGAAAGTGGTAATAGGAAATTAATAGTTATGGCAAAAAGAGATTATTACGAGATATTAAATATAGCCAAAGGAGCAAGTCCTGAGGAAATTAAAAAAGCCTATCGAAAGATGGCGATTACCTATCACCCGGATAAAAATCCGGACAACCCCGAGGCGGAGGAGAAATTCAAAGAAGCAGCGGAGGCTTATGAAGTGTTGAGTAACCCGGAAAAGCGGCAACGATACGACCAATTTGGTCATCAGGGAGTCAATGGCGGCGGCTATAGCGGCGGCGGAATGAACATGGAGGATATTTTTTCCCAGTTTGGAGATATATTTGGAGGCAGTGGATTTGAGTCATTTTTTGGCGGTGGCGGCGGAGGTTCCCGCAGGACAAAGAAAGGAACCAACCTTCGCGTAAAGCTGAAGCTGACATTGAAGGAATTGGCTAATGGCGTGGAAAAAAAGATCAAAGTGAAGCGCCACATGATCGCAGAAGGAGTAACCTTCAAATCCTGCAGTTCCTGCCATGGTTCCGGTCAGGTTAAAAAAGTGGTAAATACCATGCTTGGCCAAATGGTCTCTGCCAGCACCTGTCCTTCCTGTTCTGGAAGTGGACAGATAGTGGACAAAAAACCCCATGAAGCGGATGCCAAAGGCTTGATTATTCGGGAAGAAATTATCCCCATCAATATTCCAGGTGGGGTAGGAGACAATATGCAACTGAGCCTTTCCGGCAAAGGAAACGAAATTCCGGGAGGTGTGCCGGGAGATTTGTTGATCGTCATCGAAGAGATTCCCGACGAGGTGTTGATCCGAGACGGTATCAATGTGGTATATGACCTTTATGTTAGTTTTGTTGATGTGGCTTTGGGCTCTTCGTTGGAAGTGCCGACCATAGACGGGAAAGTGAAAATCAAACTCGACCCGGGTACTCAGAGTGGGAAAATCTTGCGTCTGAAAGGAAAGGGGATTAAAGAACTAAACGGTTATGGAAAAGGGGATCAGCTCATCCATGTAAACGTTTGGACACCCAAGCAGCTAAATAAAGAAGAGCGGGAAATGTTGGAATCCTTGAGAGATTCAGAGAACTTCCATCCTAATCCTGGGAAATCAGAAAAAAGCATATTTGACAAAGTGAAAGAATTCTTTTAAGAGGTAAGCCGGGAAAATCTCCCGGCTTTATCTTTTATTACCAAAACCTTTTTTTCCTTCGGAACGTAAGAATTGCGTATGCTTAATAAAGTGTTCCTTTTACTACTGGTAATCTATTCTCATTCCTTACATGTGGACCTTTGTGCTCAGATTGCGAAGGAATTTACAATCCTAGAGAGAGAAGGTTACGGGCTGGTGGCACTGGATTTTTCCTGCTATAAGGGGATAACCCATGTGAGAAGGGAACATTCCGGCAATCCGGTCCATGCATCGGCAGAATTGGGTAAAGTCAATATTTTACCTTCATTCAGTCACCACATCACAAACGGGGTCCTTTTTGCTTATTTGGATCACAAAAATGTAGAATCCGAAAGTCTGGGGAGAAGTCTTTCCTATCGTTTGTTTTCAAATAGCGATGAGAACTTTGACCATCATTGGAAGCTGGGGTTGGATGCTAATTTTTTATATGACTTGAATCTCAATTTTGGGATTGGAAAGGCAAATCTTGATTTCTCATACTTACCAATATCCAATTGTAAGATCCGCACAGCTTCAGCGGACGTTGTTCTTGGGTATTTGAGCAAAATTCCCAATACTGTCAATATGGATACCTTGAGCGTTGTTATAAATATGGGTTCCCTGTATGCGGATGAGTTGCAGTTTTCCAATGCCCACAATACTTTCCTCGATGTGAAATATGGGACGATAAATCTTTCTTTTTCAGATCTTATGGCTCAGCCCAGTATTATTTCAGCTACAGTAGGAGCTGGGTCGGTCAATATCAAATTGCCTGAAACGAAGCTCCCTTACATTGTAAAAATAAAGAATCACGTGATGTGCAAAACGACTATTCCGTCTTTTTTAAAGGAAATGGAGGATAAATCCTTTGTAAGTAAAGGATATTCCCCAGATGCCAAAAATCTAATGACTTTTTTGATTGATGTTTCGGTTGGATCTGTATCTTTGAAATAATGTTGATCAAAAGCCGTCAATTATATACGAAATTTTAACACAAAAAACTTGCAGATTTTATCCATAAAGGGATTAAATAAGAGCTATGGGAACCATGTGGCCCTCAAAGACTTCGATTTGGAAGTTGAAAAGGGAATGGTGTTTGGTTTGTTAGGACCTAATGGGGCCGGCAAAACGACACTGATTCGAATTGTAAACCAAATAATTGACAGGGATTCAGGGGAAATTCTCATAAATGGTGAACCGCTCAAAATGAACCATGTCCGCAACATCGGCTATCTTCCAGAAGAGCGGGGGCTGTATAAAGGGATGCGCGTGGATGATCAGTTGCTGTATTTTGCCCAGATTAAAGGGCTGAAATCCACTGAAGCCAAAGCTAAAATCCATATGTGGCTGGACCGCCTAAACCTGCTTTCGTGGAAACACATGAAGGTGGAAGAGCTCTCCAAAGGTATGGCTCAAAAAGTACAGTTCATAGCCACAGTAATCCATGAACCTAAATTGCTGATTTTAGATGAGCCCTTTTCAGGATTTGATCCCGTGAATGCGGAAATCATCAAAAACGAAATTCTGGAATTAAAGCGGAATGGTACCACTATTATGTTGTCTACTCACCGTATGGAATCGGTGGAACTACTCTGTGACAATATTGCCATGATAAACCGCTCACGCAAAATTCTGGACGGGCCGGTGAAGGCGATCAAAAAGGCTTCAAAAACCAATCGGTTCGCCGTTGGTCTTCGTCCTTTACCCGGATTGGTACTTCCAGCATGGGGGGACTTTTCCGAGGAGGAGGACTATGTTACTTTCTCCATCTCCCTTGACGGTCAGCGTCCCAATGACTGCTTGCTTGATTTGATGAAATATGGCGAGATACTCCATTTTGAGGAATCCATTCCAAGCATCGAAGAGATTTTCATCCAAAAAATCAACGAAAGCCATGCCGAATAAAATTTTTTTGGTAGTCAAAAGAGAATATCTGGCCCGCGTTAAAAAGCGGTCTTTTATCGTCGCAACTATCCTAACACCTTTGATATTCCCATCTATCCTAGGAGTTTTCTTATGGATCGGGATGAGTGACACAGGAGGCGATTCCGCTAGATTTATTGAAGTGGTGGATGAAAATCAGGAGTTTTTTCTGGAAAGCAACGACCTTTTTGTCTTTTCTTATGGAAGCATGACAGTAGCCGAGGCCAAGGAATTGGTCCAAAAAGGCAACCGATACGGTTTTTTGCATATTCCTAAGCTAAACTTAGCAGAACCTACAGGCATCACCTTTTACGCAGCTGAGACACCCGGCATGTCGGTGGTTTCGGGGTTGGAGAGTGAACTTAAAGGTAAAATTGAAGAAATAAAACTGCTGAATTCTGGAATTAACAGGGAGCTGTTGGACAAATTAAAAACGGAAGTGTCCATTCGCTCAATTCGCCTTGGGCAGACGGGCAATGAGGCCGTCTCCAACACCGTGATCAACTATGCGATTGGGTTTATTTCAGGCATTCTTATTTACACGTTCATTTTCGTGTATGGCAACCAAATCATGCAGGGGGTGATCGAGGAAAAATCCAGCAGGATTGTGGAGATATTGGTGTCTTCACTGAAGCCCTTCCAGCTTATGATGGGTAAAATCATCGGGATAGGGGCCGTGGGTTTGACGCAGTTTTTAATCTGGATTGTACTCATCAGTGTGGTGTCCTCGGTGATTATGGGGTTTTTCGGAATGAAAATGCCACAGCAGGAGCTGATGGAACAGGCAAATCCCGAGGGAATGGGGTGGATGTCCGAAGGCAGTGAGCTGCCTGATATGATCCAATTAATTCAGGGGATCGACTTTGTCTCCCTTGTGATTTCGTTTCTGATCTATTTCGTCGGGGGCTATCTGCTTTACGGCGCGTTCTTTGCGGCAATAGGAGCAGCCGTGGACAGTCCCTCAGATGCACAACAATTCATGTTTCCCGTCACCATCCCTTTACTGATCGGATATATGGGGCTTTTCATATTTGTGCTGGACGATCCCAACAGTAAGGTTTCCTACTGGCTATCCATCGTTCCTTTTACTTCTCCGGTTGCCATGATGGGAAGAGTAAGCTTTGGCGTTCCGCTTTCCCAATTGGTGCTTTCAGTATCTCTTTTGGTCGTGGGCTTTTTATTTACTACCTGGTCCGCTGGAAAAATCTACAAAATTGGTATCTTGGTGCACGGGACCAAAGTCAACTACAAGACACTCTGGAGGTGGATAAAGGAAAACTGACGATCCCAAGAATAAATTTCCCGCTACCTCAAGCAATATCTTCCTGATAAATGGTGTTTTAAAGTGAGATTTTCATTGGAAACAGAAGCATTTGTTGATACAAATATCATTTATTGATCATCCAACCCAAAATTAATGAAACATAAAATTCAGGATCTGGCAACGTTGGACTTTTATCAGAACAGGGGGAATGTAAAGTGGGTCATCTTTGGGTTTTCACTTTTTATCAGCGTCGGATCTATATATTACACAAATACCTTGGTGGAAGAGCTCAAAGAAAGGGAGCGGCGCCAGATTGATCTCTATGCCTCCGCATTGGAGTATGCGTCAGTCCATTCCGAAAACCTGACATTCATATTTCAGGATATTATACAGGAAAATAAGTCTATTCCCGTAATCACGACAGATGCGGCTGGAAATCCCATTGAAAATAGAAATATTGTCATCAAAAAAAACAGTACCGACGAAGAAACCCAACAACAGTTGCGGGCCGAGCTTAGTGAAATGAAAGCGGTTTATGAACCTATCAAGCTGACGGAAGACTACTATATTTATTACAGGAATTCGGAATTGCTCACCAGGCTGAAATACTACCCCTACGTACAACTTTCCGTAATTTTGGTGTTTGGGGTGCTGGCTTACGCATTGTTTAACCAATCAAAGGTTGCCGAGCAAAACCGCCTTTGGGCAGGCCTGACCAAAGAGACTGCCCATCAGCTCGGAACGCCATTGGCCTCCCTTATGGCCTGGATTGACTACTTCAAAAATTCCCCTGTCTGGGAAGAAAATAAGGAAGTTATCATGGAACTTGACAAAGATGTCAAGAAGCTTGTCATGGTTACAGAGCGGTTCAGCAATATCGGGAGCACTCCTGTAATCAAAGCGGAAAATGTCTACCATGTCATAGAAGACACCATTGGATACCTTAGACCTAGAATTTCAAGTAAGGTAGATATCCAGTTAAACACCCATTCCGAAAATATTGATGCGATGATCAATAAATCCCTTTTTGAGTGGGTAATTGAAAATATCTGTAAAAACGCCGTAGATGCGATGAAAGGTCAGGGAAGTATACAGATAGATATCGTAAAAGAAAGCGAGAAATTTGTCTTTGTGGACATCAGTGATACAGGCAAGGGAATGGAAAAAGGCATGTTCAAACGCGTGTTTAATCCAGGTTTTACCACCCGTCAGCGGGGCTGGGGATTGGGTTTGACCTTGGCTAAGCGAATCATAGAAGGTTACCATAAGGGCAGAATATTTGTAAACGCCTCGGAGTTGGGACGGGGGACTACCTTTCGGATTGTCCTGCATGGGGTAACTGACCAAATGAATTCAAAAAATAATGCCAACTGGGATAATTTGTGAGGTTTGCAACTAGGGGACGAATATGAAGGACTTAATGCTTTTAATGAAATAAATAATACTACGCCCAGGACAAAATTGACCCTCCATTGGCCTCATCAAATAGTCCGGGAAAGGGCGTGGTCAAATCCGAAACGCTACATCCAATCCTCCACAGCTTTCGGCTATTTCTTATGTCCGAATGATTTTTGGACTCCGGTCAACGAGAACTAGCATTACCCAACCCTTTCTTTCTCCTTGATTTTCCGTACCTTTGCACGCTGAAAATAATTTCCATTAATTCATGAGTCTGATACAAGAGATCCAAAAGCGTAAAACGTTTGGCATCATCGCCCACCCTGATGCGGGCAAAACAACCCTTACGGAGAAAATGCTGCTCTTTGGTGGAGCTATCAAAACCGCAGGCGCTGTAAAATCAAATAAGATTGATACGGCCACCAAGTCGGATTGGATGGAGATTGAAAAGCAACGGGGTATTTCCGTAGCAACTTCCGTGATGGGTTTTGAATACAAAGGTCAAAAAATCAACCTTCTTGACACCCCGGGTCACCAGGATTTCGCCGAAGATACTTACCGGACGCTGACGGCAGTGGATTCAGTGATCATGGTCATAGATTGTGTAAAAGGTGTGGAAATTCAGACGGAAAAATTGATGGAAGTTTGCCGGATGCGTAACACCCCGGTTATTTGCTTTATCAATAAACTAGATAGGGTGGGTAGGGACCCTTATGAGCTT
>DATHWC010000126.1:0-4159 GCA_035460985.1 Lunatimonas sp. | reverse complement strand
AAGGATCCGATTTTTAGGACGCGTTTGACAGTACTTTCTTGGGGATACATATCCACCGCAATTTGTTACGTACAATGTGTGGTCTTGGTATGGTTATTTGGCGAACTTCAAGCTAATTCCTATTTGTTTTTGCCCTTTTTTCTATTGCATATAGGACTTTACTTATTACTTATCTACAAAGAGTGGTTATTTCCATTTGCCCACATAAAGATCGTAATGCTGGTTCTTCCCATATTGGCTAACGCTGTAATTATGCACGATAGCGTTTTATGGGTTCTTGATGTTGCTGCCTTCTTCAACATTCTGATATTTAGCATCATTATCCTGCCCCAACGTTGGACTCTATTCTATTTTTTTCTAAGTATTATTCCATTGTGTTGGGGGTATTTTACCTACAAAGACCTTGGATACAGCGAGCTTTTTTACGGCTACAATGGTGGTGAATCCGTGTTTATATCGGTTTTAGCCTATTTGTTTATTGTTGCTTCCATTTCGCTAATGCTGATAAAACATGCCTTGATGAAATCTATTTCCACGTTGTATGATCAGGCAAACATGCTAAAAAAGCAAAAGGCAAATCTGTTGGCTCAATCGCTTGAATTAAAGAAATCCAACCAAGAATTGGAATTTCAAAGGCGGGAGGAACAAAAAGCCAAAGAAAGCGCCGAGAAAGCGACCAAGGCTAAAAGCACATTCCTTGCAACGATGAGTCATGAAATCAGAACACCGATGAACGGTGTGTTGGGTATGGCCGGATTGCTGAAGGAAACCGAATTAAACGAAGAACAAAGAGAGTTTACAGATATTATTTGTACCAGTGGGGAAACGCTATTAAATGTCATAAATGATATCCTTGATTTTTCCCGGCTGGAATCGGGTGATGTGGAAATAGATCCCCATGATTTCAACCTACGCACTTGCCTGGAAGATGTCTTGGATTTGTTTTCCAGAGAGGCTTCCAAAAAAGGAATTGACCTTATCTACCATCTTCCGAAAGAAATCCCTGAGTCTATATGGGCTGATGGGATGCGGGTAAAGCAGGTTTTGATGAATTTGGTGAACAATGCCATCAAGTTTACTTTTACCGGAGAGGTTCTAATTGAAGTCGCTGTCGTGTCAAATTACGCAAAAAACTGGTCCCTTAAGTTTTCGGTAAAAGACTCAGGTATCGGCATTCCGAAAGACAAGATTTCCCGCCTATTCAGATCATTTTCTCAGGTGGATGCATCCACGACCAGAAAATATGGTGGATCAGGTTTGGGATTAGCTATCTGTCAACTTTTAACTACCCTGATGAGAGGCGATATAGGTGTTGAAAGCAGGGAGGGAAAAGGAAGTACTTTTTATTTCACACTTCCCATGAGGGCATCTGATATAGGATTATATACTAATCCAAAACCAGATAACAGTAATTTTATAGGCAAAAAAGTACTTATCGTTGACGATAATTTCACCAATTTGAAAATCCTTGGGCTTCAATTGGAAAACCTAAGTATGAGACCTTACTCGGCCTCCTGTGTAGATGATGCCCTGGAAATTCTAGCAGAAAAAAACGACATTGATCTTATTATAACCGACATGGATATGCCGCAAAAAAACGGTGTTGACTTGGCAATAGAAATACGAAACCGATACCAGCATAAATCCATCATTCTATTAAGCTCCATAGGCGATCAATCTAAAACAAGGCACCCGGGACTGTTTACCACGGTCCTCAATAAGCCGGTTAAGTACAATCAGCTAATCCAGGCCATTCATTTGGGTTTAAACAGTAAACCTGCTCCCACCCAGAACCCTGTTCAATCGGAGACAAAGCTAGAGGCTGGCTTTTCCAATCAATATCCGCTACGGATCTTGGTGGCAGAGGACACACCCATAAATCAGAGACTTATACTAATTATACTTAACCGATTGGGCTATAATCCGGAATTTGTGAATAACGGGATAGACGCTGTTGAAATGGTTAGGAGGAAGAATTTCGATGTTGTTTTAATGGATGTTCAGATGCCGGAAATGGATGGGCTGCAGGCAACAGTAGAGATCCGAAAACTTAATGAAGATAAAACTCCATTGATAATTGCCATGACAGCCGGAGCCATGAAAGAAGATAAGCAACTTTGCTTTGATTCGGGAATGAATGACTATATTTCAAAACCCTTGGATATTGATAAGCTGAAGGACATATTAAAGAATGCTTCAAAGAAAGTTAAGGTAGAAGTTTAATTCTTCCCTACACCCCAAACTGTCTTAAATGATGATCTAAGTGCTTCCAGATAACTTTCCCCCATTCCGCGGTATTCAGGGGTCCAAAAAAGGGATGTGGAGAGATCAGTGGTTGTTGGAGCATGGGAAATTGGCGCACCAAGTCGATGAACGTCTTTCTTTCTTCTTCAAATTTACCCGAATCCACTAGACCTTTCATGTCGAACTTTTTTACTCCCTTTACATTTTTTGGAAAGTTCGGCATTAGATTCATCCAGATAAATTTCATCAATTTTTGGCGAAAAGTCGCTTTTCTTATTTTTCCCTCCCAATTCAAAATAGCCTGATTGGTGGCATTACAATGAAGAAGCATTTCTGTGGGGTTCATTTTCCCCCATATAGGCATTGCATCGGCCGTCAATTGATCCACCCTGGAAATGAGATTCTCCGCTCCCACCTCATCGCTAACCGTCCTTTTCATGACTTTCCCCTCTTCAGGTTAATACAGAGTTGACTACATTCCCATGTACATCGGTTAACCGGATATCCCTACCACCAAAATGATAGGTCAAATGCTGATGATCTACACCCAAGAGGTGCAATATAGTAGCATGCAGATCGTGAATACTTACCGGGTTTTCAACCACCCTATACCCATATTCATCAGTTTGACCGAATATCGTTCCTCCTTTTATCCCTGCTCCCGACATCCACATACTGAATGCCGAAGGATTATGATCCCGCCCATCCGAACCCTGGGCAAAAGGTGTCCTTCCAAATTCGCCTGACCAGACAACCAAGGTTTCTTCCAGCAGGCCTCGGGATTTCAAATCTTTCAACAGTCCCGCGATGGGCTGATCCACTGCATGGGCATTTCTTTCATGCCCATCCTTGAGATTACTATGCTGATCCCATCGATCCACGGACCTTCCGACCATAGGACAGGTCAACTCCACAAAACGGACACCCCGCTCTACCAATCTGCGGGCCATCAGACACTGAGCCCCATAATTTCGGGTATTTGGGTCATCATCATATAGCCCGTACAGCTTTTTTGTGGCTTCAGTCTCTGCCTTAAATTCGGTCAGTTCAGGCACAGAAGATTGCATTTTATAGGCCAACTCGTAATTTGATATGGCTGCTTCAACCTCTGACGGGGCACCGAGATGCCCGAGCCTTCCCTGATCCATTTTTTGGATAAAATCCAGTTTGTCCCGTTGTGATGTATTTTCGGCAGTGTAGGGATTGATATTCGCTACGGGCTCATCCCCCACTTTCATCAATGACGCCTGATAATCGGCTGGCAAAAAGCCATTTTTAAAATTGTCCACACCGCCGGGAGGTATTAACCCACCATTGAGCACAACATAACCGGGAAGGTTGCTGTTGTCCGTTCCAAGGCCATAAGTCACCCAGGCTCCCATGCTGGGTCTTCCTTGTAGCCCACTTCCCGTATGTAAAAAATAATTGGCATTAGTATGCTCCGGAAAATTGGAAACCATGGACCGAATCAAGGCCAAATCATCTACACAAGTGGCAATATGGGGGAAAAGCTCACTAACAGGCATGCCACATTCGCCATATTGCTTGAATTTCCACGGGCTCATAAGAATTTTCCCGTTGTCGTTAAATTGGGTGGCGTCCACTTTGAATTTGGGATCCAGTCCGTTTTCTTTAGCCAACTGGGGTTTTGGATCAAAGGAATCAACCTGGGAAACTCCTCCGTCCATATATAGGAAAATCACGTTTTTTGCCCTGGGGATAAAATGTGGAGTTTGAGCCAATCTGTCCAATAATTGTCCCGGGGAGGGCTGTCTGAGTGATGGCTTGCATGAGGTGACCATTCCTCCAAGAATCCCCATAAAGGCAAGCGACCCAAACCCGCACTTACAATACTCCAGCATTTCCCTTCGCCCCATAGGGCGGTTCAGTTGGTTTTTCATGGCATTACATCAGG
>DATHWC010000125.1:0-32515 GCA_035460985.1 Lunatimonas sp. | reverse complement strand
GGTTACCTGTAGTTTTGCGCACCTGATTAACAGGTCTACCCGAAAGCAGAAAGATATAATTATCCGCAACGATCACCATTTATCAGCACCCTATTTTGATATTGACAATGAAGTGGTTTGGGGTGCCACGGCAATGATTTTGGGTGAATTACTTCACCTCTGGGAACAAGAATTTAATTAGATTGGCAAAGAAAAATGGATGGAGTGGTACCATTGTTTGAAAATGATGCAGTTGTTTTAGGCCTACTGATGGGGATTCTAGGGTTGGTTTTTTATACTTCGGCAAGTGATCATCCAGTCTTTAAGAAAATATATCGGGTTGTGCCTACTGTTTTGTTATGCTATTTTATACCATCCCTTCTCAATACATTTGGAGTTATTTCTGGCGAAAGTTCAGGGTTGTATTTTATGGCGTCAAGATACCTATTGCCGACCTCGCTGGTATTGTTGACATTAAGTATTGACCTCAAAAGCATTCTCAAATTAGGCCCTAAGGCACTAATAATGTTTTTATCCGGAACCGTTGGAATTGTTTTGGGCGGCCCCATAGCGTTGTTGATTGTGTCATTTTTTGTGCCAAGCATCATGGATGGGGCAGGTAGTGACGAGATATGGAGGGGCTTAGCCACCATAGCTGGTAGCTGGATAGGAGGTAGTGCTAATCAGACCTCCATGTTAGAAGTGTTCGGTGCCAGCCCTGCGCTTTTTAGTCAAATGATAGCCGTAGATGTGATCGTTGCCAACATTTGGATGGCAGTGCTGTTATATTGGGCGTCAAAGCCAGAAATAATCGACCGGTATTTCAAGGCCGACAGCAGTGCAATTAATGAATTGCAATATAAGGTAGAACAGTATCGGAAAGGAATTTTAAAGATTCCTGCTTTGGGGGATACGATGGCTATTTTGGGTGTTGGTTTTGTTGTTACCGGAATAGCCCACCTAGTGGGAGACGCTTTTGCGCCATATATCCGGCTGAACTATCCCCAGCTGGTTCAGTATTCCTTGGACAATACCTTCTTCTGGATTGTAATTGTCGCCACTACAGGAGGCCTTCTGTTGTCCTTTACCAGGGTTAGGAAATTGGAGGGAGCAGGAGCATCTCGGCTGGGAAGTGTCCTGTTGTATGTTTTGGTAGCAACTATCGGCATGCAGATGGATTTGTATTCGATCTTGGAAAATCCCCTTTTCTTTTTAATAGGAATGGTATGGATGTTGGTGCATGTAGTTATTATGTTGGGAATGGCCTATTTGATCAAGGCACCTTTTTTCTTTGTGGCTGTGGGTTCCCAGGCTAATGTAGGAGGTGCCGCATCGGCCCCTATCGTCGCTTCGGCGTTCAATCCGGCCTTGGCTCCAGTAGGGGTGCTTTTGGCAGTATTTGGCTATGCTTTGGGTACTTATGGGGCCTATTTATCCGGGTTGTTATTGCAAATGGTGTTTAATTGGTAACTAAAGATGGCAACATACCGAAAATTTATTTTTGTTTGCACAGGATCTGATTGTAAAAAAAACGGGTGCAAACCTTTGCTCAAAGATATAGATCAGCTCCTTAAAACCGATCCCCACAAAGGAAAATGGAAGATAGTGAAAACTAAATGCATGGATTTTTGCAAATCAGGTCCTGTAGCAGTCATTAACAACGAGTTGATCAAGCGGATGGAGGTGGGGGATCTTCGGGGAAAAATATAAAATAAACTTTCATTTTGTTTCTGAATTTAAGGAGGAAATAAAGGGGACCGGCATGGATGACTATGTGTCAAAGCCCTTTGTACCGGATAGCCTTTATGCAAAAATATCTAATTACCTATAAGCCATCTCAGCATGAATGGTGGGATTTTAAAAGAAGAGCTAAAATACCCTACAAGGATGGCAATATTTTGCTGAATAGTCTGGTTATTCCATCCAATAGCTTTAATTTCGGCTTCAATTTTCAAAAAATGCGTATACCCATCCTGCTGTTGATTTTCATTTTATGGGCCCAGAGTTTGATGGCTCAGACTGACCCTTCCCGCAGGTCTACTTTTTACCTTACCTACGGAAGTTCAGGAGCCAATCTCAGAGATTTTAATGAAATGCTCTCCGATAAGGGATTGTCCCCCCTTCGGAATGGATATACGACCTTGGGTATAGGGTATCAGAGTAGGATTAATGACTTTATTTTTGGGATGGAACTGTATCAAAATAATGGACCCAAGTCAGTATTTAGAGATTATGAATTGGATTATAGAACCTCACGGTTTTATGTCAACGTTGGCTATGCATTGACGGAAGAGGGGAGAGTACAGTTCATTCATTACATGTCCTTGGGTGTGGGTTATCTTAATTTTCAGATGCTCAAGGAAGGTCAACCCGATCGATTGGGAGATTTTTTAGCTTCGCCGGCGCAAGGGTTTATTTTACGGAAAAATGACATTCAAAAGGGAAGCAACTATTTTGGAGGGTTTCTTACTGAGATTGGATTCCAGTTAGGATATGACATCATGATCCCATCCATGGAAGAATCGATAGAACTTATCGGGAAATTTGGCTATTCTTTTAGTCCTTTTGAAAACGCATGGAATAAAAATGGGATAGCTTTTGATAATACGCAAGCAGGAGCATTTATACGTATGGGAGCAGGTATATCGCTGCCAGACAGGAATATTTTCTATGATGATGCTACCCTGGGCCTTCATTTTTTTTATGGCAAAAATTTTGTTTCCGTAGGGAGTTTCAATGAATCCTTGGAGGCAAATGGATACAATAGGCTACCAGATATTCCGGGAAACATAGGGTTTAAGATTATCGGCGAGAATGGCAGAAAGATGTATGGAGCTGAAATTTTCAATTTAGCCAGTAAAGGTACCGCCAACGAATCCTATGATCACTCGCTGAACAGCATACGCTTTTATGGAAATCTGGGGTATCAACTTTTTAAAAGGAACAACCTAGAAATGGGAGTCTTAGGAGGATTGGGATTTGGGAGTGTTCGTTATACTTTGGAAAACCAGAACAAACCTGAATTCCCGCTTCTATTTGAGGAACCCGATTATGACGGGTACATTTTTTCCAGAGGACTTATGGTGAAGCCGGAGTTGATGATTGCCTATGCGCTACCTTTGGCCAAAGTCAATGCTTTTAATGTTGTCTATTCCGTTCATGCAGGCTATGAAATGCCTCTTGGCAGGTATAGGTTTGGCGACACCAGTATGCAGTCCTTTATGAAAGGGCCATACCTGCAATTTGGGCTTGGCTTCAGGCCCTAGTGTAATTTGTTGAAGTAGTTTTTAATTATAAACATCTTTTTCTACAAACGGGGATGATGACTTTATACCTGATGATGTTCTCCCATATGGACATCAAATACCTCGGTAATTCAAAAGTTTTGAATCAATCGGGAATTTTTCCGATAAAAAGATGTTAATTTTGAAATTGCTTATCAAGAAAGACGGAGGGAAGGGCCCTATGATGTCTTAGCAACCTAAATTCAAAAAGGTGCTAATTCCCTATCCGGGTTTTCCGGATGAAGATGAGCCGTGAGATAGTATTTAAAATTCTATTTTTCTTTCGGTTCTTTCTTGATTCGCTTTAGATCTTGAAAACATGAACAGAACTGATTTACTATTACATCAATCCCAAAAAAAAATACTCATTCTAGACGGCGCCATGGGAACCATGATTCAGCGGTATGGATTGGGTGAAGATGATTTTAGGACTCCTGATTTGGCCAACGTCAAAAAATCACTGAAGGGGAACAATGACTTATTGTCCCTATCAAGGCCTGATATCATTCGGGAGATTCATGCGGAATACTTCAAAGCAGGAGCTGATATTGTGGAAACAAACACATTCAGCAGCACCTCTATTGCGCAGGAAGATTATGGACTTCAGCACTTGGCCTACACGCTCAATCTCCAGTCGGCCAGACTGGCGAAAGAAGTTGCTCTTGAATTCACAAAATTGACTCCAGATCAGCCGCGGTTTGTTGCGGGTGCCTTGGGACCTACAAACAGAACTGCCTCCATTTCTCCAGATGTAAATGATCCCGGTTATCGGGCTATTACCTTTGATCAGCTTGCTGAGGCGTATAAGGACCAAATCAGGGGGTTGTTGGACGGTGGGGTTGATATACTGCTGGTAGAGACTGTATTTGACACATTAAACGCCAAGGCGGCTCTATATGCCATCCAAGAAGTTTATGAAGAGTTGGATATCCCTCTTTCTCCGCAAGAAGGTGGCATCCCCATTATGGTTTCCGGAACCATTACCGACGCCTCCGGGCGAACACTATCGGGGCAGACAACCGAAGCTTTTCTGATTTCAATTTCCCATGTACCGCTCTTCAGTGTTGGGCTGAACTGTGCGTTGGGAGCAAAGGAATTGAGACCTTATCTGAAGGTGATGGCCGAAGAGGCCCCTTTCCTTGTCAGTGTCTATCCAAATGCGGGACTGCCCAATGAATTTGGAGCCTATGATCAGGGGCCTGATGAGATGAACAGTCAAGTGGAGGAATTCCTTAAAGAAGGCTGGGTAAATATCCTTGGAGGCTGCTGCGGGACTACACCGGACCATATACAGGTTATCGCCAAGACAGCAGCAAACTATTCCCCGCGAAAATTGAATCTTGAACCGGCAGAAAACTAACTATGCAACGGAAATCCAAATACAGTAACGTAATGAAACTTTCCGGTCTGGAACCTCTGGTTTTCACACCGGAAATAAATTTCGTCAACATCGGAGAAAGGACCAATGTGACCGGGTCAAAGAGATTTGCCAAACTCATCCTGAACGGAGACTATGATCAAGCACTGGAGGTTGCCTTGGATCAGGTGAGGGGGGGAGCTCAAATCCTGGATGTTTGTATGGACGAAGGGATGTTGGATGGAGAGGCAGCAATGGTCAAATTTTTGAACCTAATTGCTTCGGAACCCGAAATTAGCCGGATTCCCATCATGATAGATAGTTCCAAGTTCCATATCATCGTCGCCGGGCTCAAATGTGTCCAAGGTAAGGGAATTGTGAATTCGATCAGCTTGAAGAATGGTGAGGAAGAATTCATCCGGCAGGCGAAGACGGTCAAACGTTTTGGCGCGGCAGTGGTGGTAATGGCATTCGATGAGAAGGGGCAGGCGGACACGTATGAGCGCAGAGTGCAGATTTGTAGGAGAAGCTATGACATATTGACCAAAATCGTCCATTTCAACCCTCAGGACATCATTTTTGATCCTAATATTTTCCCGGTAGCAACCGGCATGGAAGAGCACCGAAATAACGCAATCGATTTTTTCAGGGCAACTCAGTGGATCAAACAGAATCTACCGGGAGCAAAAGTCAGCGGCGGAGTGAGCAACGTAAGCTTTTCCTTTAGAGGCAACAACCCTGTGAGGGAAGCCATGCATGCGGTGTTTTTATATCATGCGATCAAGCACGGCATGGATATGGGGATCGTGAATCCAGCGATGTTGGAAATCTATGACGATATTCCCAAAGACCTGCTAGAACGCGTGGAGGATGTTATGTGGAACCGCCGGGAAGACGCAACGGAAAGGTTGCTGGAATTTGCCGAGACAGTTAAATCAAGTGGCAAAAAAGTCAAAGTGGACGATGAATGGCGAAGTGCCAGCATAGAAAAACGAATTGAACATGCCTTGGTAAAGGGGATTATTGATTATGTTTTGGACGACACCGAAGAAGCGAGACTGCATTTCGGTGATCCTCTCAAGGTAATTGAAGGCCCACTGATGGATGGAATGAACGTAGTAGGTGATCTATTCGGAGAAGGAAAGATGTTTTTGCCCCAGGTAGTAAAGAGTGCCAGGGTAATGAAAAAAGCAGTAGCCTATTTGGAGCCGTTTATGCCCAAAGCAGGCGACCTTAATTTCGACAGCAATACGTCAAAAATTAAAAAAATACTACTTGCTACAGTTAAGGGGGATGTGCATGATATTGGCAAAAACATCGTCGGAGTCGTTCTGGCATGCAACAGCTATCACATTATTGACCTGGGAGTGATGGTCGAGGCGGAGCGCATTATCGATGAAGCAATTGCCCAGAAGGCAGACATTATAGGGCTTAGCGGGCTCATTACTCCATCCTTGGATGAAATGGTAGACGTAGCGGCTGAAATGGAAAGAAGGGGGCTACAGATACCTCTTCTCATCGGAGGTGCCACAACCTCACGGATTCACACAGCGGTAAAAATTGATCCGGTATATAGCGGTATAGTCATCCATGTAACCGATGCTTCCAAATCAGTGCCTATCGCTGGAGAGGCAATTAATGAAGCCACCAAAGAGGACTATAAGCTGAAAATCAAGGCAACCTATCAAGAACTGCGAGTGACCCACGAAGCAAAACAACAAATCAAGCAAATGGCAACCTTTGAGGAAGCTGCCAAAAACCCTACGGTAATAGACTGGGAACACTATATGCCCCATGTACCGAAAAAGCTGGGTATAACAACGTTGGAAAACTTGGATTTGAAGGTGCTCAGGGAATATATTGATTGGACACCTTTCTTCAGTACTTGGATGCTTTCGGGCAAATACCCCAAAATTCTGGAGCATCCGCTGATAGGAGAGGAGGCAAAAAAGCTTTATAACGAGGCCAATGCCATGTTGGATCAACTGATTGCGGAACGGTGGCTTTCGGCAAAAGCTGTTGTAGGGTTGTTCCCCGTTCAGCGTGTTGGAGAAGATTTGGTAATTGATCCTGCATATGCAGGCGGTGCTGAAAAGGCATTTCATTTTCTGCGGCAGCAGGGCAAAAAAGGGAGGGGTGTTCCAAACCGAAGTCTGGTGGATTTTATACATCCAACCCAGAAAGATTATTTTGGTTGCTTTGCGGTGACTGCCGGTCTAGGAATAGAAGCGAAATTGGAGGAATACAAAAAAGATGATGATGATTACCACGATATCATGCTGAAAGCACTTGCGGATAGGCTGGCAGAGGCTGGAGCGGAGTATCTTCATGCATTGGTTAGGAAGGAACTTTGGGCTTACTCACCTGACGAAAATCTGGCGAATGAAGACCTTATCCAGGAAAATTATGCAGGTATCCGACCTGCTCCGGGCTATCCAGCCTGTCCGGAACACTCCGAAAAAAGAACGCTTTTTGACTTACTTGAGGTTGAGCAAAGGATTGGGATTACCCTAACAGATAGCTTTGCCATGTACCCGACATCCTCAGTCAGTGGGTTTTATTTCGCCCATCCGGATAGCAAATATTTTGGACTGGGAAAAATCGGAGAGGACCAGGTAGTTGATTATGCCAATAGAAAAGGAGTTAGCAAAGAGCAGGCAGAGCGATGGCTTTCTCCCAACTTGGCATATACGCCAAAATTGATACTTATGGACAAAGTCCAGTGAAAATTTAACACGGCTACTCTCTATCAAAATTGTTAGTAAACGCAAATCCACCCACAGGTGTAATTCTTTTCTCAGAACATGAAAATTACCGAACACATTCAACAAGCAAATAAAACACTCTTCTCGTTCGAAATATTACCCCCTCTCAAAGGACAAAGCCTACAGGAAATGCTTGCTGGAATAGAACCTTTGATGGAATTTAATCCACCATTTGTAGATGTCACCTATCACCGGGAAGAATACATCTATAAACAGCATCCTGGAGGACTTGTTCAGAAAGTGAGCACAAAGAAAAGACCCGGCACTATTGGTATTTGTGCTGCACTAATTAACAAATTTCAGGTAGAACCAGTCCCTCATCTACTATGCGGAGGATTTTCAAAAGAAGAAACCGAAAACGCACTGATTGATCTGGAATTTATTGGAGTCCAAAATGTCTTGGCACTACGGGGAGATGCCGATAAATCTGAAGGCAAGTTTATCGCTGAGAAGGATGGACATTGTTATGCCTGGGAACTGGTAAGGCAGATCACAGACATGAATAAGGGTATTTACCTGCACGATGAAACTGAAACTGGATTTCACACGAATTTCTGTGTAGGAGTAGCGGGATATCCGGAAAAGCATTTCGAGGCACCAAGTTTGACCTATGACCTGAAATATCTTCAGGCAAAAATAGATGCCGGTGCCAGCTATGTGGTTACTCAGATGTTTTTTGATAACCAGAAATATTTCGATTATGTAAAGCGGGTTCGGGAGGCAGGAATAGATATTCCGATTATCCCTGGGCTGAAACCGATAACGACTCTTTCGCAAATAGTGAATCTTCCCAGAACATTCTTTTTGGATCTTCCTGATGCGTTAATGGTGGAACTAGACAAATGCAAATCCAACGCTGAAGTAAAAGAAGTGGGTATAGCTTGGGCAATCCAACAAAGTAAGGAACTGGTAAAAGCGGCTGTACCTTCATTACATTATTATACCATGAGTAAAGCGGAAGCTACTTATAAAATCGCCAAAGAAGTATTCTAATTTCGGAGGTGTCAAATCTTATTGGGATTGTAATTTTGATTCACAAATAATTGGAATAGATGAAAAAAGGAGGTGTCACCCCTGGCATCTCCTTCTTTCATTTTTTCGAAGAACCGATAAGTTGGAATTTTTTGCCTGGAAGGGCCTTAAGAAAACCTTGAAACTCCAAACTCAGGAGTTTTGATGCCAATGTAGAAAGTGGAATATTGGTTTTCCAGCTAAGCTGGTCGATCTCCAATTCTCTTTCCTGAACCAACATTTGCATAATGCTTTTTTCTACCTCGTCAAATTGATCCCAGTCTATTAGAACGGCTTTTTTGGTGAGTTCGGAACCTTCCTTCTCCCAGGATAAAGCCTCCTCTATTTCTTTTGGTCCCATATATATCCCCGCTTTCATCGTACGGATGAGGTTGTTGCAGCCCTCGCTATAGGAAGATTGGAGATTGCCTGGAACGGCAAATACTTCCTTGTTGTAGCTATAGGCGATTTCAGCGGTAATGAGGGCACCTCCTTTTTTGGCTGCTTCCACTACAATCAGGGCATCAGATAATCCTGCTATTATTCTGTTCCGTTGCGGGAAATTGTTGGGGTTGAGGGTACTGCCAATCCGGTACTCAGATACCAGTCCTCCTGATTTCATCATTGTTTGGGCAATCTGAAAATGGTGGGCAGGATAGATTTTGTTAATTGGGGTACCTAATATCCCCAAAGTAGGAAGGTTGGCTTGCAAGGCAGAACGGTGGGCTTCTATATCTATCCCGTATGCCAGACCACTGATGATGGTTGGCTTGTATTCGGCCAGATCTTCGACGATTTTTGCAGTAACGGCTTTCCCATATGCGGTCGCATTGCGCGTGCCCACGATGCCTATGGTCCTAGCGGGGTTCAGATTGACTTCACCTCTGCTGAATAACAGTACAGGAGAATCGCTAAAAGATTTTAGACGTTGGGGAAATTCCTTATCCAGATAAGATATTACCTGGACTCCATTGCGGTGGGCTTCGTCGAGTATTTGAGAAGCTTCCTTTAGATATGTATCCTTGGCATGTAATACTTCGGATAATTTAGTCCCCACGCCCGGTATTTTTTGAATTTTCCCTTTGGATAGGGCAAAAAATTGTTTTGCAGAACCACTATAGCTAATAATGTTTTTATATATTCCGGGGCCAATTTTAGGAATTAAGCTAAGGGCTACCGTATAGAGTAAGGAGTCATGGGTTGTTTTTTCCATTGAGATTATTCCTGATTTCCATCAAAAAACTTTTTATCCCCAGCAATCTATCTACCATAGCCGCCTTATT
Source organism: Lunatimonas sp. (assembly GCA_035460985.1). GTDB lineage: Bacteria > Bacteroidota > Bacteroidia > Cytophagales > Cyclobacteriaceae > Lunatibacter. The sequence continues at coordinate 22,836 of DATHWC010000125.1, read as the reverse complement.
GGCGACCTGATGGAGGTCTTTTTTTATGATTTCTTGTGCACCTTGCAAGGTGTACCCTTTCTCCTTCACCAAATGGAAGATAAGTCTAATTTTTTCTATGTCGTCGGTAGTAAACCGTCGATTACCTTTTTTGTCCTTTTTAGGTTTGATGATGTCAAATTCACCCTCCCAGTACCTTATTAGGGAAGTGGCTACTTTGAACATATCGGCGACTTCTCCGATGGAGTAGTATTTCTTCTCTATTTCTTTTTCTCGGTAAGGCAAGTTAATGTTGTTTTATTTCAAAAATAACGAATAAAAAGCAAAAAACCTTTCAACTTCTTTGGGATTAGACCAAATGAAGCTGAAAGGTTTTTTCCAAGGTAAAACCCTGGGGGCTAAATAAACTGTTAAGAGAGGGATTGATTTTCTCTAGAAGCCAATTCAAGAATTTTATCGAATTCAGATGGCTCTAGATCTTTGAAGAAATAATTGACCGGATTGACGTATTTTCCGTCTTTAATGACTTCATAATGAACGTGGGGTGCCGTGGAAGACCCGGTATTACCTACTGTACCGATTTGATCGCCCCGTTTGATCTTTTGCCCTACCTTTACATTAAAATCATTCATATGGGCATATCTGGTGGAGAATCCGAATCCGTGATCGACAACAATATGCTTGCCGTAGCCTCCAAATTCTGTCCTGACCAAAGAGACAACCCCGTCGCCGGTACTGTAGATAGGCGTGCCTTTAGGTGCTGAGAAATCTACCCCCGTGTGCATTTTTCTTACTTTTAGAATGGGGTGTATCCGAATACCATAACCAGAGGCAAGCCGATTTAGCTCTTCATTATGTATAGGCTGAATAGCAGGAATGGATGCCCAGTATTCTTCTTTATTCAACGCCGTCTCAGACAATTCGTCATAGGATCTCGTTTGAATAAACATTTGCTTTTTGAGACTTTCAAGTTTTTCCATCACCGTCAGAATCAGTTTCTCTTGGTTCAGCCCCTTCTCTTTAATTTCTTTGAATCTATCAGATCCGCCATATCCGGCTTTTCTCACGGAAGAAGGGATTGGCTCTGATTCAAATATTACTCTGTATAAGTTGTCGTCTCTCTCCTGAAGGTCTGCCATCATGGTGTTGAGTCGAGTTACTTCCTGATTCATCAGGTCGTAATACAACTTAAGCTCCTGATTCTCCCTTTTCAGGAGCAATTCTTTTGGGGAGTCAAAATAGTGGCTGAAAACAAGCAAAATACCTACTGCAAAGATGGATGACAGTGATAAAAACCCCAGCAAGTTCAGTGTAATGTCCCACTTGCTTCGAACATATCGCTCATATTTACAAGTCTTGGGATCGTAATAATATTTTATTCTACTCATCTAACAAATTGAACGGTAAAACTTCTAATTTTGTATTCCTTTTCGAAAAACAAGGGATTAAGCATGGATTGCCCGCAAAAAGCGAGACATAGAAATGCAAATGTAACTAAAATTGCATTCGAACTTCGAAATATAATCAATAAAACATGAACGCAAAGCAAATAAGAAGCACATTTATAGATTTTTTTAAATCCAAAGGACATCAATTTGTGCCATCTGCTCCTATAGTGGTCAAAAATGACCCTACGCTCATGTTTACCAATGCCGGGATGAATCAGTTTAAAGATTTTTTCCTTGGAAATGACACACCTCAATACTCCCGGGTAGCCAACAGCCAAAAGTGCCTTAGAGTTTCGGGAAAGCATAATGATTTGGAAGAAGTAGGGGTAGATACCTATCACCATACCATGTTTGAAATGCTGGGTAACTGGTCATTTGGAGATTATTTCAAAGAGGAAGCGATTGCATGGGCGTGGGAGTTGCTTACTGAAGTTTATGGATTACCTGTGGATCGCATGTATGTAACCGTCTTTGGAGGAGACCAGGCAGATGGGCTGGACAGGGATTTGGAGGCACTTGAGTTATGGGGTAAATGGATTGCAAAAGAGCGTATTTTATTTGGATCCAAGAAGGATAATTTTTGGGAAATGGGTGAATCCGGTCCCTGTGGCCCCTGCTCTGAGATACATGTGGACCTAAGGTCTGAGGAAGAACGTCAATTGGTAAACGGTAAAGATCTCGTCAATCAAGATCATCCGCAGGTGATTGAGATTTGGAATTTGGTTTTTATCCAATATAACCGGACGATGGACGGTGCATTGAAGGAGTTGCCGGCCAAGCATGTGGACACCGGTATGGGCTTGGAGCGCTTGGTAAGGGTAATTCAATGGAAGCAATCCAATTATGACACGGATCTATTCCAGCCATTTATCCATCAACTAGAGGCTCTATCCGGTATTTCTTATGGATCGGATGAAAAGACCGACATAGCGTTTAGGGTTATTGTAGACCATATTCGTGCTATATCATTCACGATAGCGGATGGGCAGTTGCCATCCAACAACAAGGCTGGATATGTGATTCGAAGAATTCTACGGAGAGCCGTCCGATATGGCTATACGTTTTTGAATTTTAAGGAACCATTCTTGCATCTTTTGCTACCGACGTTGTCGGACCATTTCGGGGAAGTATTTCCAGAGGTCACCTTGCAGCAGGAATTTATTTCAAGGGTTATCAAAGAGGAGGAACTTTCATTTCTGCGAACCTTGGATAAGGGGCTGAAAATTTTGGACCAACTAAAGTCGGAAACGTCCATCATCTCCTCCAAGATAATCCCGGGAAGCCAGGTGTTTGAATTGTATGATACCTACGGTTTCCCGCTTGATCTCACCTCTCTTATAGCCCGGGAGAATGGGTTATCAGTCGATGAAGTTGGGTTTAATACAGCCATGGAAGTCCAAAAGACAAGATCACGGGCGGCGGCGGAACAGGAGACTGGGGATTGGGTCATAGTGAAAAGAGAGGAAACTGTGGAGTTTGTGGGATATGACCAATTGCATACACTTTGTCAGGTGCTTAAATACAGGGTGATATCCGAAAAGAAAGGGAAAAAATACCAGTTAGTACTTAACAGAACTCCGTTTTATGCTGAAAGTGGCGGCCAAGTAGGGGATCAAGGAACGTTATTGGGAGAAACGGAAACTATCCAAGTTTTAGATACGAAGAAGGAAAACGATTTGATAATCCATGAGGTTAACAAGCTTCCGGTGGATACAAGCCAGTCATTTAACGCTCAGGTGAATGAAGAGCGAAGGTTACGTATAATGAACAATCATACGGCTACTCATTTGCTTCAGTCCGCGTTGAGACAAGTGTTGGGTAATCATATTCAACAAAAGGGATCATTAGTAAATGAAGAATTGTTACGGTTTGATTTCTCCCACTATGCCAAGCTTACTGATGGGGAATTGACTGCTGTGGAGACCATTGTCAACGAGCGTATCCGGGCAAATATTCACCTTGATGAAAAAAGAGACCTGCCTATTGCGGAAGCTAAGGCTTTGGGGGCAACGGCATTGTTTGGTGAGAAGTATGGTGAATTCGTTCGGGTGATCACGTTTGGAAGAGATTTTTCCGTGGAGCTCTGTGGAGGAACCCATGTGCAGGCTACCGGAAATATCGGGTTTTTTAAAATTATTTCTGAGGGGTCAATTTCGGCGGGTGTAAGGAGAATTGAAGCGATTACTTCTGTTCAGGCCGAAGCTTACGTTAGAGAGCAACTCCAAACCCTAAAGGATATCCAAGAACTGCTTAAGGCGCCCCGAGATGTAAAAAAATCTGTGGCAGGTTTATTGCAGGAAAAAAATGAGTTAAGAAAGGAAGTAGAGGGTTTGCATTTGAAACAGGCCGCACAGATAAAAGATCAACTGCTTGGCAAAATACATCGTGCCGGGGATTTAGATCTTTTGGTCGCATCGGTCACGCTACCCTCTGCGGATGCGCTTAAAAAACTGTCCTTCGAACTAAAAAATGAAAGTGATAGATTTGTGGGGATTTTGATAGCTGATATTGGAGGAAAGCCTCAAATTGCTGTTGTAGTTGATGAACAGGTAGTGGCTGAAAAACAATACGATGCTGGGAAAATTGTACGGGAATTGGCTAAAAATATTCAGGGAGGTGGAGGAGGACAACCGTTTTTTGCCACAGCAGGAGGAAAGGATTTGGAGGGAATACCCCTAGCAGTTAAACACGCCAAAGAAATTCTCTCCTATCCGTCCATATAATTTACCTTCCATAACATTTGGTTTTGGAATAAAACTCTGCCATTTTTGGTGTAAAACGCAAGTGTTTTGAATATGATTGAAGTAACAAAAGTGAAAACGTTAGACATAAAAGTAAAGAATAAATACGAGTTGGTCATCGGGTTGGAAGTACACGCCCAGCTTTTGACTAACAGTAAAATGTATACAGCTGATTCTACGACATTTGGGAATTTACCCAACACGAATATATCTGTAATAACTTTGGGTCACCCAGGGACTCTGCCCAAAGTGAATAAACGTGCGGTAGAGTTTGCCATTAAAATGGGCCTTGCGTGTGATTCTGAAATAACTCGAAAAAACATATTCGCTAGAAAAAATTATTTTTATCCCGATCTCCCAAAAGGTTACCAGCTCACCCAAGATAAAAACCCGATTTGCGTAGGAGGGCTAGTTCCCATCGTTCTTTCGTCTGGAGAAAAAAAATCCATAGCACTTACCCGCATACACATGGAGGAGGATGCGGGTAAATCCATCCACCTAGCAGGGGAAATTGATACGTTGGTGGATTTTAACAGAGCCGGAGTTCCTCTGATTGAGATCGTGTCCGAGCCTGACATGCGATCTTCCGAGGAAGCTTACCAGTTTTTGACTGAAATAAAAAAACTGGTCAAGTATCTGGAAATATGTGATGGCAATATGGAAGAAGGATCACTTCGGTGCGATGCTAACGTGTCTATTCGACTTCGCGGTGAAGAGGAACTTGGGAAAAAAGTGGAAGTGAAGAACATGAATTCTTTCCGAAATGTAGCCAGAGCGATTGAGCATGAGTTTGAAAGACAGGTGCTGCTTTCTGAAAGCAATACGGAAATTATATCTGAAACGCGTACGTTTGATGCGACGTCAGGGACTACGGCAAGCATGAGAACCAAAGAGGATCTGAATGATTATCGTTATTTTCCAGAGCCTGATCTCAGTCCGATTCTAGTGTCGGAAGAATGGTTGAAGACAATCCAAGATAACTTGCCGCCCCTTCCAAGGGAGTTATTTGAGAAATTTGTATCGGAATACGGTCTGCCGGAATACGATGCGGGCGTATTGTCCGACAATAAAGAGATCGCTCTTTTTTTTGAAGCACTTTGCCACCTGACTACCAATTATAAAGCAGCGTCGAACTGGGTGATGGGACCGGTTAAGTCCTATTTGAACGAACTTACGCTACATATTGACGATTTTCCAATCAGCATCACTTCTCTAGCAACCTTGATCCAACTTATTGATGAGGGGAAGGTAAGTTATTCGGCAGCGGCTCAGAAAATCTATCCGGCCATGTTGCTGGATCCCAGAAAAGATGCTTTGGAAATCGCTACTGCATTGAATTTAATTCAGGAGAGTAGCGAGGATTCGCTAAAACCAATTGTGGAAAGTGTTCTAAAGGAAAATTCCCAAAAAGTGTTGGAGTATAAATCTGGTAAAAAAGGCCTTATGGGGATGTTTATGGGCCAGGTTATGAAGAAATCCAACGGTAAAGCAGACCCCAAGGTAGCCACTAAAATATTAACTGAAATACTTGATAATTAATCCATGTTGCAATTTAAAGGAATCCTATCTCTCATACTTATTTCAACATTAATTACCCTATTAAGTTGTAGTCCCAAGGAGAGAGAATTTACAGGCAAGGTCAATATCGCTGGCAAATTGACAAATCACCCAGATGGGCATGTAATTTTATCGGCGTATAATAATGAAGGCACAACCACGCTAGACACTATTCAGGTTAAAAACAACGGTAAGTTTGAGTATGAATTGGTATTGGACGGCCCAAATTTCTATGAACTGAATTTGTTTGACACAAAAGTTATTCGGTTGGCACTATTTCGTGAAGATGCCTACATCGAACATGATTTCGAATCGGAAACTACAGTCATAGAAGGTTCTAAAGACTCCCAACAGCTCCAAAAGATCGATGATATCACGCTGGTTTATCAGGAAGAGATCAATACGTTAAATGACGAATATTATGAAGTAATGGCAGACCGGGATCAGGTAGCAATCCGGGCCATTCAGGATAAAGCGATGCAATTGGAAGCCAACCACTCTGCACGCGTCAAGGAGACCATTGGCGGGATGGAAGGCAGCTTTGCGGCATTGGCGGGATTGGGAATGCTAAATCCAAGAAATGATTTCCATTTTTTAGACAGCGTTGTTCAAGTGCTACACGATCGGTATCCGGACATGAAAATGATAAGTTCTTGGAAACAGGAACTTGACGAGTTGAGGGCGCTTTCTATAGGGCAACCTGCTCCGGAAATTTCTCTTCCCAATCCAGAAGGCGAGACAGTGAGTCTATCAGACTTTCGGGGGAAATATGTCCTTGTTGATTTTTGGGCTGGATGGTGCAAGCCATGCCGCGACGAAAATCCCAACGTGGTGCGGCTTTACGAAAAATATAAAGATAAGGGATTTGAGGTGTTTGGAGTTTCGTTAGACCGAACCCGGGAGATGTGGTTAAAGGCAATAGAAGAAGATAAACTGGAGTGGACGCAGGTTTCTGATTTAAAATACTTCAATTCGGAAGCGGCATCCATTTATCAGATAAACGCTATCCCAGCAACCTATATGATCGGTCCGGACGGAAATATATTGGCCAAGGATCTTCGGGGGATTTCATTGGAGAATAAATTGGCTGAATTATTCGATTAAAACACTATTTAACCATTAGAAAAATCTTTTAAAAAAATTCAAAGAATAGCATATCTTCGCATCATGGTAATAAATGTTAATATCAGCAAATAAAGGAAAAATAACTATCGGAAAATTTATCAGTAAGCAAAATTTTAAAAAAGCAATCAACCGTTTAAACAATCAATTTCAATCCTCTTCGGCAAATAATTAATTCCACCCTAGGTCAAACCTTAAAGAACACATATGTTTTGCCGAAAAAAAATCAATTCACACATTATTTCTTAATCAAACATGAAAAAAAGAAGTTTTAATTTCCCAATGAATCGGTTATTAACCGTTATGCTAATTGGTTTATTAGCATTTGGAGCCTGTAAAAGTAAAAAGAAGGTGGTAGAAGCTGCCCCTGCTCCTGTACCTGTAGAAGAACCTGCTCCGGCGCCGAAACCTGCTACTCCCCAACCAAGCGCGGAAGAAGTTGCCGTAGGTAAATTGGAGGGGTATTTCAATTCCATAGCCTCTGCTTCGAGTTTACAGGGTGCCAATAATACCATCAGGGAGGCGCTAGGTATGTTCTCCAATCAGAATACACCTGTACTAATCGTAATTCATGAGGAATCCGGCATTAAGGATTATGATGAACCTACTACCATCGATAAGTACCTCAATTACCTGAAGGATACTAAAAAGAATCTGAATTTCATCAGCGATATCAGAATGGATGGAAGCGGTAAAGTGACAGAATTAGAATTACGCAGAAGATAATTTTAAAAAAACATTAAGATATTGAAAATCATGAAAAAATATATTCTATCCCTTTTGATTTTATTTTCAGCTACTTCTATGGTAGCCTTGGCTCAGGACAATATAAGTCCGGCAAGAAAGCAGGCAATCGATTCGCTGGCATTGGAAAAAGTTAAGGATTTAAGCAAGTACATCAGCATCATCGGAAGCAAGGAAACACAATTTTCTGAAGCAACGCGAGTTATGGATAGAGCGGAGGAGTTATTTGCTCCAGATGCCGAAATGGGTGTGTCATCCATCAACAATTCTGAAATCGCTTATTATAAAATAAGAAGGTATTTTGAGCGTCTGATGGCCTTAAATTATGACCGGGTAAACATTAGCTGGTACGATATCCATTATATCAGTGATCTTGAAAGACAGCCTGACGGCAGGTATGTTGGCGTTATCACGGTCTATCAGAGATTTGAAGGGACTTCACAGGAAGCAGGATTGAACTACAGGGACACTACCAAGAAAGATATTACAATTTACGTCGAGAAAAAACAAACTCAAATTGCCGGTAGGACGATCGAATTCTGGGACGTTATGCTAGGTGATGTCAGAGTGACTGAAACATCCGCATGAGAATAAAAATCATTATCATTTTATTATTTATTACATCCATTCATAGTGTGTCGGGGCAGGTTTTATCCAGCTCCGGCAGACTTATGGATGACGGAAGATTTGCAGCGTCAACCAAGCAAGTCAATCAATTTTTCAGAAGATTTAATGCTGAGGAAAGCAAGGAGGGAGATGTCAGATATTATTCCGACAATGAAAATTATCGAAATAGGGAGCTCCGAAAATCATTTATCAATATCCTTTTTGATAACGAAACCTCTGATATTCCCGTAGAACTTAAGAGAGAGTTTCTGAATACAGTCATTTCCGAAAGTTACCCCCAGTTCCTCAACTTTCATGGTGGGGAATGGTTTGCAGAAGCTAACACCGTATTCTCTTATGCGGGTAAATCGCAGGAAGTAACTTTATTTTTGAAACTTCAGCCAGAGGGTCTGGGATATGAATGGGTAATCGAAAATGTTAATTTTGAACCATTTCGAATTGCTTTCGACAAGCCTGAAGGTGATCAAAAGAAATTTCTGCATCCCTTGAGTCATGAGTTGGGTTTTATGAATTTGCGGAAGGCTATTCAGGATGACCCTAAACCAGAATCTTATACCCCAAAGGATTTTGATCCGGACTATCTGACACTTTTCATTTTCGAAATAAAAAAAGGGAACTTGAAATTTGAAACAGTAAAAGAAGTGAAGTATCATTTCTTTCAAATAGACAAATGGTACTTCGAATTGTCGCAATTTAACAGGCCAGGCTTCAATACAGGTTGGCTGATTTCCAACTTGGTTAAACTTGGAGACGGAGATCGAGACGTCATTATGAATTTTATATATGGTCGTAAGTAGATTACTAGGTTTATTATCGCTGTTTTCCCTGATGATTTTTACTCAAGGAATGGGACAGGATATCGGTGAGTATAACAAGCAAGAGATAAAGGACCTCACTCAGCAAGTGGAGGACCAAATTAGATTTTTGGAATATTTCCTAAACACAGTAGGCAGTAAGGAGACATCCGCAAGAGACAAGGACGTTATTATTAGAGAAAGTTACAAAAAGATATTCAGGGATAACTTGGTGCAGGTTGAGGATGATCTTTTACTGGATAGAAAGGTAATTACTAATAAAAATATAACAGCTTATCTAAAAGACGTGGAATTTTTCTTCAAGGATGCAAAATTCCAGTTTAAAGTCAAAGAAGTCAAACCAAAGCTAACAGAGAATAAAGATTTGTATTTTGAAATTTCTCTGGATAGGACACTTACCGCTGTAGGAATTAATGGTGAACCAATAAGCAATACCAAGCAGCGATTTATAGAGGTAAATTTGGATAGAAATTCGAAAGAACTCAAAATTGCCAGCATGTATACCACCAAGCTGAGCAGAGATGAAGAGCTATTGGAATGGTGGGCATCACTTTCTTACGAATGGTCGAATATATTCAGGGAATTATATCAAATAGAGGATGACAGTGTCACGGTAGATGATTTGTACCGTATCAGCAGTATGGATACATTAGACCTCTCCGGCAACCAGCTCATTATTGATCTCAATCCGATACAAGCACTAACGGATCTGAAATATGTGGATATCAGCAATACCAACATCGAGGAATTGAATCCAATAAGTAATGTGACTTTCCTGAGTTACTTGGATATATCAAATACTCCCACAAAAGACGTTCAGTTTATTAAGTATTCAGAAAGGCTTGTTCACCTTAATCTCTCTAATACGGGGGTACATGATATAGATGATCTCCTAAATCTCAAAAATCTCAAGCACCTACAGCTTGCCAAGACTCCTCTTAGAGGTTTTGGTGTGTTAAATAGTTTCAAGGAACTAGAAACGTTGGATTTGGAAGAAAGCGGATTTAACAATATCGAAAATATTCGTGAACTCACTAATCTCAAGCTTCTAAACCTAAAAGGCAATTTTCTGATAAATTTCGGGTTTTTATCTGAGTTGGTAGGTCTTGAGGAGATTAACTTGGAAGGGACTAATATTTTGGATTTGGCACCGTTGGCCGAGCTCAAAAAGTTGTGGCGAATAAATATAAACAGCACCGAAGTAAGTCAGCTTAGTCCGTTGAACGGATCTACTAATCTGCGTAGAATATATGCGGACAGAACCAGTATAACTGAGGAGATGGCGGATAGTTTTTCCAGGACTAACCGAAGAATTTTGCTCATCCATAATGTGGAAAATTTGCAGACGTGGTGGGAGACCCTCCCGGAAGGTTGGAATACTGTGCTATCTGAAATTTACCCCAAGGTAGATTTCAAGAAACCATCCGTAGAGGAGCTTTCAGAATTGGTAGGAATAGATTCCCTAAATCTTTCCGGAAGTGAAGTGATTACACTGAGACCTGCTCTTAAATTCAAAAAGGCCATTTATCTAGCCATAGACAACACCGCAGTTCAGGATTTATCTCCATTGGCTGAAATGAAAACTTTGTTGACTATAAAAGCTAGCAATACGCAAGTAAATAATCTTGAAGCACTAGCAGATTTAACTGGTCTGGAATATTTATATTTAAATAGCTCAAAAATCACCTCAATCGATCCCATTAAATCCCTTGTAAAATTGAAACACCTGAATGTCGATGAAACCGATGTTGCAGCTTGGGACATTATGGAATTGACAAGAATACTGCCACAAGCTACCGTCATCTTCCGGTCTCAGGAGCTTGACGCATGGTGGACTGGCCTGGATGATGTTTGGCAAGGTTTGTTACATTCTCAATTTGAATTGTCCGGAGAACCTTCAACAGACGAACTTCACCGGATGACCTCGGATAAGAAAGTTACCGTGGAAAATGTTAACATCCTAAACCTAGAGCCGCTGTTGATTTTTTTTAACATTCAGGAGTTGCTGGTGGGCAATGTGCCGTTACAGGATATTTCTGCGATTTCCAGAATGGAAGGCCTAAGTGTACTAAAATTATCCCAAGCCCCGATTCGTGATCTTTCGCCTTTATCCAATCTTACTTACCTTGAGTCGTTGGACCTTTCCAATACTGGTGTCGAAGAGCTTCGACCTTTGGCTGAATTAAATCGACTTAAAATTCTCAATTTATCCGGTACCAACGTGGTTCGGTTAAGAGGCTTGGAAACCTTGTTTGATTTAAGGGAATTGGATATTGCCAGTACCAATGTCAGAAATATAAAGCAAATTATGCATTTGGTAAATTTGGAAAAATTAATTTGCTTCAATACCAGAATAGGGAAGAGGTCCATTGATAATTTTAGAAAGGCAAATCCATCCTGTGATGTTCGATACTATTGATTAGTGGCCTCCGGGATTCCCATAAGCAGTTAGAAATAAAAAAAGTCCTTCAATAGGTTAATTGAAGGACTTTTTTTTATGATAGGTTTTAGGGATTATTTCAAAAACGAAGTTAACATCCAATGATGTAACTCAAGATTTTTAATAAAGGAAATCAACATATCTTCGGTTGCCTGATCTCCCAATCCAGCTACCTTCTCCGCACATTCGTTCATGTTGTCCACCAAGATCTGAAAATCCTTCAGAATTTCTTCTACCATTTCTCTTGACTTGAGATTTGTGCTTACTTCCTTGATGGTTGAATGATCCAGGTAATCTTTCATCAAACTTAAAGGTTTCATACCGAAAACCCGGATTCTCTCCGCAATCAAGTCAATGTTTCCAAACGCTTCCGTATAGAGCTCTTCAAACTTGTTGTGAAGTTCAAAGAAATCGCCTCCCGTTACATTCCAATGGAAATTCCTTAATTTTTGGTAGTGTACATGGTAGTTCGCCAGTAGTTGATTCAACGAGGAGACAATTTTTTCGGACTCGTCTTTATTGTATCCCAATTTTTTATATGCCCTTTTTTCAGATGTGCTCATATTATAAAGGTATAGGTTAAAACTTAAAATAAAATAATTGTTCTTAAACTTTCTTTACAACCAAAATCTCATCAGATTGGTTTCTAAAATGTAGCGTAATTACGTTTGAAAAGGTGCAGAAATGATGCCAAATCCTTACTTATGCAAAACTAAATATAGGCTTAGCCGGAGTATCTGTCCCATATTCTTACAGCGGTAGAATTCACTGGATTTATAGTGCCTGGCCAAGTCATTTTTCAGGGATTCGATGTTTGCGGGGGTGGAGATGGTGTCAGATTCCATACTGACCAAAATATCCTCAATTTCCTTAGGTGAGGATTTGAGTCTAGTGGCTATAAGTGCTCTTTCCTCCCGCTGATATTGAGCCATGGATTCGGGTGTGATGTGTCGAATACCCAGCTGGATTAGCACATTATTCTGCTTGAAATATTGGGGAAGATAAATCGACTTCTTTCCTTCATAGGATTGCTGATCAAAATCTATGGCCCTGATTCGATAGTGTGTCTCCTCAAAATCAGGAGTAACATCTATCACGAAATTTGAAGAATGCATGTCACCCAATAAGCGGACAAAGCAGCGTTCATTGAACTTTACAAATTCTTTTGATAGGCGAATAGGGTTTAACAAGCCGTCATGAATGTGTTGTTTCATAAATTGCTCACCGGGTATTCCTGCAATATGTTCCTCGATAAGGGAATCTTTATATACAAGGTAGCTAATTCTATTGGGGGACAATAAGTGCTCGAGTTCCAACCCGTAAACTCGAGAGGCATCGGCGTTTTTGATATAGAAATAATCAAAATTATCATTTATCCGATTTACGATTCTTACGCGAAACGGCTGGGTATTTCCATAAATACACAAGTCAATTCGGTCAACATACAAATGTTGCATCACCGACATATCCCCGTCAGCTTTTAGCAAGGCATAAATCTTTTTTACCTTCTGGTGAATATCGTTGCGGTCTGACTCATCATAAAAAACGGTTTCCCAAAGCGTATCATTGCCTTTGGAGTCATAGAGTGCGATAGATCCACTGTAGCGCAGGAGGTCTTTATAGTGGATAGGGATATCTACCTCCCGCCCATATTTTATCAGGTAGTTCCTTAGATTGGGACTAATCGGATATACGATTTTCTTTTTGCTAATGACAGCCATATTAGGTGCATTATCCTACTTCCTGTATCAATTTCATTTCTTTTTTTAGCTTTCTGTCAAAGAGAAACGGTCCAAACGGTAATATTGCTGCTCCCAAGGCAAATACAGCCTTCACAAAAGGCCATCTTAATTTTCTTGATGTAGGGAAGAGGATTAAAATATAGGCAATAAATAATGCCCCATGAATCCACCCTACATAGGTAACCATGACAGGCAGTTCAAAAATCCACTTTAAAGGCATGGCTATAAAAACCAATACCACCATGGAAATTCCCTCTGTAATACTTACGATACGGAATCGATTGAGGATTTGTAATTTTTCTTCTTTAGTCATGGTTAAGATTTTATATCAAATAGGAGCTGTAAGGCGGTCCACAATTTTATTTTAAGGGACCTATTCGCTTCGATTTCTATCAAGTCATCAGAAAACAGACAAGGATGATCATCTTGGATGATGACATATTCTTCTTTTTTCTTTTTCATGATAGAATGGTTCAATTTTCCAAAGATAAGGATGTTCTTTGGGTTTAATTGGGTTATACTTTCCGGATGTCCATTTAAAAGAGCCGTTTCTGAGACTAAAGCGATATCTTTTAGGGAATGGTTGACAGCCTTAAGTATATTCATTAAAAATGTCTGAGATGCTTCGGATAGTCCGTTGCCTTGGTAGAGAATTAATAGACCCTTCTGAAAATTCCCTTCGTAGGAAGCTATATCCAATTCTTCAATTTCATTTTCTTCCCTGTCTTGTTCGTCCGGATCCTCTTTTGGTGCCAAACTTTGGGAGACAGATTTATCCGAAACATCGGTGAGCGCCTTCGTAGAATCTTCTTCCGGAATAAGGACGATGGGTTCAGTAAGGAACAAACTGATTTCTTGTAGATTCATTTCGTCTGAAATAGGAGTGAGAGTTATCTGTTATTTTTTAGGTGATGGTTCCAAGCTAAAAAGAGATTTAAGTTCCGTAGCTTCATCGGGCGTCATCCGGCTCGCGAGAACTAGGCGAAGTTGACGTCTGCGTAGGGCCCCTTCAAACAACTCCTGTTCTTCCGGAGAATCGGTGGAAAGCGCAGGGACTGGGACCGGCTTTCCCACCTTGTCCACCGCCACAAACGTGAAAAATGCCCTATGGGTTAGAAGCCGTTTGCCGGCAGGAATATCCTCCGCATAGACTTCAATGAACACTTCCATAGACGTAGTAAACGCCCGTGTAACCTGAGCATTTAACGTGACGACATTTCCCAAAGCGATTGGGTTTTTGAAGGAAATGTTATCCACCGACGCGGTTACTACGATGCTGTTAGAATGCCGCTGTGCGGAGATAGCGGCTACGACATCCATCCAATGCATCAATTTTCCCCCCATCAAGTTGTTTAGCGTGTTGGTATCGTTGGGGAGGACCATTTCAGTCATCGTGGCCCTGGATTGGTGTACGTATTTTTTTTCTTCCATTGGATTTTTTTTAATGGTCTACACGTCTTAAAGGGCTGCCTGGTCCCATCCCTCCTCACCCAATAAGGGTACAAATGAAAAGTTATCAAAAGATTCCTGAAGGATGTTTTTAGGGGATTTTTTTGTGAGGCGTAGCATTTTCTGAGATGTCCGATCGCCAACAGGAATGACTAATTTCCCGTTTACGGCCAGTTGGTGTAGAAGGGCTTTTGGTACGACAGGTGCTCCGGCGGTTACGATGATTTTGTCAAATGGGGCTTTATCCGGTAGTCCAAGACTCCCGTCTCCACAATAATGCTTAATTCGTATTCCGAGTTTGGACAAGAACTTTTTGGTTTTTTCGTAAAGTTTCTGGTTATATTCAATACTGTGTACCTGTGCACCCATCAAATACAAAATCCCGGCCTGATATCCAGACCCAGTACCAATCTCCAAAACTTTATCGCCAGGAGATATTTCTAACAGCGAGGTCTGAAAGGCCACCGTATATGGCTGGGAGATGGTTTGACCTTCTCCGATGGGAAATGCCTTATCTTCATAGGCATGGCTAGCCAGTGCACTGTCGAAAAAAAAATGCCTGGGTAAGGTGTTCATGGCGTCCAGCACAGCAGGATCCGTAATACCTTTTCTTTTGAGTAAGTCTATCAGAGACTTTCGTTGTCCTTTATGAATATAAGAGTCTTCCAGTTTCAACATCAATCTATAAAATATACCAGTTTGAATCTACTTTTTCACTAAGTTAAGGCTAATTTTGGGCTAAATACCAATTAAATTAACAATATTAGCCAGCCTTGAGTTGCTAGTAGATACCAAGAAAACTATGTTCACAGGAATCATTGAATCGCTGGGAGTTATCAAATCCATTCACACCGAAGGAAGTAACATCCATTTCGATATTATTTCGCCCCTATCATGCGAGTTGCGGATAGACCAGTCAATAAGTCATAATGGGGTATGCCTGACAGTTGTGGAAGCGTCACCCGATCAGTATAGAGTAACGGCCATAGAAGAAACGCTTCAAAAAACAAGTCTTAAGCACTGGAAGATTGGTGATAAAGTAAACTTGGAACGATGCATGCCCGCCAACGGAAGATTTGATGGACATATCGTGCAAGGACATGTGGACCAGACAGGGGAATTGGTTCAAATAGAAGAGAAGGATGGAAGTTGGCTATTTGATTTTACCTATGATGACCGATTTGGTAATGTTACCGTAGAAAAAGGCTCCATCACAGTGAACGGCACCAGTCTCACCTGTTTTAACTCACGAAAAGGTGGCTTTACTGTTGCTATAATACCCTATACATACACGCATACCGTATTTCACCAATTGAAAGTAGGTGATAAAGTCAACTTGGAATTTGACATAGTGGGCAAATACATCCAACGGATGATAAAAGGATATGCATAGTTACAGGGAGGCTTTTGAGGTTTTCTTTTTTTCCACCACCACTCTGAGCCACTCGACCAAGGAGAAAGTGATCAGTCCAGAGGCAATTCCAACCAATGCACCAACTAAAATGTCCGAGGGGTAGTGAACACCCAGGTAAATCCGGGTGTATGAGATCGATGCGGCCCATAGAAATAGCCATCCCATCGCCTGGATTTTTCCCCTAAAAATCAAAAACATGTAAGAAGCCACCTCAAAGGCGGTGGCTGCGTGTGAGGAAGCAAAGCCATATTGACCCCCCCTTCCGGCATAGGTATTAATCATGCCTTCCCATCGGGGGTCATGGCAGGGTCGAAGTCTTTCAAAGAAGGGTTTCATAAAGCCGGAGGTGAACTTGTCTGCCAGCAAGATGAGTAGTACGGTGAATCCGACATACCAAAAACCCGTCATGCCATAGGATTTAAAGATCAAATAAATCAAAAAGGCATATAGGGGAATCCAAATATAGGTGCCCGTCAGCGTTTTCATCACCGGATCCAACCAGTCCATACGTTGGGCATTCAAAAAATGAAACAAAGCTTCATCCCACTGTTTTAATGTTGTCATCATGATCTAAAGGTTAACCAGTTCAGGCCTTTTTTTAAATGATTCTGGGTAAAGGCTTCCCTGGAATTTTCCGCAGGCACATGATTGTATTCCCATTGGGCTTGTGGAGGCATACTCATCAATATACTTTCAGTGCGCCCATTGGTGTCAAGACCGAACTTAGTGCCTGCATCCCATACAAGATTGAATTCTACATACCTGCCCCTCCGGATTGCCTGCCACTCTCTTTCTTGTGTACCGTAGGGCAAAGCAGCATTTTTGTCCATAAAATAGGTGTATATCTTTGGAAACAAGTACCCAACTTCTTTTACGAATTCAAATAATTTTTCGAAGGGCATGTCGCTGTCGGCTTTCAATCGGTCAAAAAAGATACCGCCAATCCCCCTTGTTTCCTGCCGATGTCGAATAAAGAAATAATCATCAGCCCACTGCTTAAATTTGGGATAATAGGAGGGGTGGAATCGGTCACATAAATTTTTTAGCGCCTGATGGAAATACTTTGCGTCTTGGGGATCGATATAATGGGGTGTCAAGTCTATTCCGCCACCAAACCAATATTCTCCGTTACTCATCTCAAAGTATCGGATGTTCATATGGATAATAGGCATCATGGGGCTTTCTGGATGGATAACAATCGATACACCAGTCGCAAAGAAATCTGCTTTTTCCAGTTGGAGTTTTTGAAGGATTTTCTCCGGAGTAGGCCCATGAACGGCCGAAAATGCCACACCTCCCTTTGCTATTATATTGCCGTCCATAAGGATATTGGTCATTCCACCGCCACCTTCTTCCCGCTTCCAACTATCTTTCACAAATTTTCCCCTACCGTCTGCCAGCTCCAATGCGTCACAAATATGCCTTTGAATAGCCTGAAAATCTTCCGCAATTTTATCTTTACCTATCATAATTACTTTCGAATGTCCCTATAAAACTAGAAGGGGTATCCTATACCTATATTAAATACCTGTTGCCCTTTTTCACCTAGGGGTCGGTTTAGAGTCAAATTATCTAAGATAAACCGTTCTCCTTCGGGCCGTGCAGGATCGTACGCTTTGATACCCATGTCGAGTCTCAATACCAAAAACTCAAAGTCCATCCGTAAACCCAGCCCTGTGCCGACGGCTATTTCCTTGTAAAACCGATCCACTCTAAACTCCGTTCCGGTGCGGCTTGGATCCACCTCAAAATTCCAAGTGTTTCCGGCATCAATGAAAATAGCCCCATCGAAATACCCAAAGAGTTTTCGTCTGTATTCAAACATTGCCTCAAGGAGGATCTCGCCAGGCTGTTCAAAGCGATAGTCAAAGGTCTGATCTTCTCTTAAATCGGGAGTAAATGAACCCGGTCCAAGCCGCCGAGGTTGCCAAGCACGTATACTTGTGCTCCCACCTGCAAAGAAATATTTTTCATAGGGGAGGACACCGCCACTGATACCATAGGGTTTTGCGAGGCCAATATTGATGCGGTAGGCAAAAGTGCTCTGGTTATTTATGGGTAGATACCGACGAAAATCAGATTGGAACTTAAGAAATTGAAAATACTTTAAACTTCGATCTTCAGTCAGGGAAGGATTGAGGAAATTTAGCGTCGTACCGCCACTTTCTACAAATATCCGCCAAAGTGATGCCTGGTTTTTCTGATAGAGACCGTATTGGTTGAAATTAATGATGACCTGCCCCGATACGCTGCTCACAAAGGATGGTAAAAACGAATTAATTAAATTGTTT
This sequence comes from Lunatimonas sp., assembly GCA_035460985.1. Lineage (GTDB taxonomy): Bacteria > Bacteroidota > Bacteroidia > Cytophagales > Cyclobacteriaceae > Lunatibacter. The sequence continues at coordinate 4,467 of DATHWC010000125.1, read as the reverse complement.
CCTTGATTTTGTAGGTCTTCCAGTCTCGCCTGGAATAAAGTATCCAACGATGAGCGGATTAAATTGGCATCCAAAAGGCTAATTGAAAATTGTTGCCTCATATTTCGGGTTGCCCAATTATAGGCTAAGATGGTATTCAAGGCATCCCTGACATATTCAGGACGATTGACATAACTATACCCCAAGAGGGCTCTAGTTCTGGGATTGTATCTACCAAACTTTTCAAGCGTGCCAAAATTGAACGGGATTAAAAACTGGGGGAAAATAACCGAACCGGAAGCGCTTAACTCCCTACTGCGGTACACCCCGCCTTCTGCTGTAGCTGCTGCTACTCCTTCTAAGCCTGCACGAAAGTTGAACTCGAAAATCTCCAATCCGCGGAATAAGTTTCGGTTTCTCAGGGAGTGACTGAAGAAAGGTCCCGGCAGCTGTTCGGTCACACTCGCACCTAATTGGTTGGTGATTTGGAATTTTTGATTGGGACGGGTAAATATTCTGGTAGTCAGCGCTGTGCCGAGGGTATCAAAAGTGATATTAACTATTCTGAAAATATCCAAATTGGCCAACTGCCGCTGGGTTTCAATAACATCGTTACGATTATAGAGGTCGTCTTTATGCAAAAAAATCCTGGAATTGATTATTCTTTCGGCATATCTGTCACGATACATTTGATATTGAATCCCCTCAAATTTCCTACTGATCTTTTCATCTTCGATCGCTTCTGTGGGGCTTGAAATAGTGACTAAAATGGAATCAATTGTATAAACTGGATGGGAGGTGCCTTTTGCGGGAAGGCGGATGGACTGCTCTAATGTAACGGTTTTCGCGATTGAATCTTTGTAGACGTTGAATTCGACATAGGATTTTGAGAAGGTATAATAACCGTTGTCTTTAAGGATATCTTCGACCCGTTGTCTTTCCCTAGAAAGATCGTTTTGCGCATAGCGGTTTCCTTTTGTGATCAAGGACCTTTGATTTTTGGACGACAATAACTCAGAGATGGCACTGTCCGCTGTTTGGATATAAATACTATCTATCAAATAGGGGCTATTCTCTTCAATGGAATAAGTTATACTTGCTTTTTTCCTCTTTTTTTGAACGGATGCATCTGTAGTGGCATCGAAAAAGCCATTGTTTTTCAAGTAGAAGTCAATTTGACGGACAGATTCGATGGTTTTTATACTGTCATATATTATGCGGGGATTTCCTGTACGCATAAACCAGTTTCCATAGGTGATTTTTTTATCCAAGGTGGCCAGGTTTGAGACAACCTTATTATACCGACGTGCTAATTTTCGGTTGCGGCTCTGTTCAATCCTCGACTGCAACTCCTTTCTCTCATTGTCCCATTCTTCTTTTTTGGCAATAAGTTTTTCTTTATCATAGGAAAGCTGGCCAAATTGATAAAGAAAAACGCCAGGTGAAAAATTAAAAATGGGGATCCGGGTATTTGGTTTTTGTTGGATAAGGTTTTTAACGGCATCCGAATCACTTGTTTTTAAACCGTCCACTTCCACATCATAGACGATGTATTGGCCTTCGGGAAGGTTTCGGGTAAGTGAGCATCCCGATATTAAAAGGAAAGAAACTATAAAATTTATATATTTGAATTTATTCACCTCAACATTTCCGGCTAATGCTAAGCAAAAATACGCTTAAGTTTATAAAATCCTTGCACCAAAAAAAATTCCGTAAGCAGGAGCAGTCTTTTTTTGTAGAAGGATCTAAAAATGTAACGGAATTACTTCAATCAGATTTTGAAATAACCCATTTACTTTTTACGCCTAAATTTGGCTCTGCCCATATGGATTTGATTATGAAGTACTCTGGAGATCTGATAGAGGTTAGTGAGCAAGTCCTGGAAAGTCTGGGCGCATTCAAATCAAATACGAGTGCACTGGCTGTGGCCAAGGTGAAGCAGGAAATTCCCTTTTCGGTTCTACCAGGCGAATTAATTCTAGCATTGGATGATGTCCGGGACCCGGGAAATTTGGGAACTATAATTCGGATAGCAGACTGGTTCGGAATATCAAAAATGGTCCTATCACCACAGACTGCGGACGTCTACAATCCCAAAGTATTACAGGCAAGCATGGGTTCATTTACCAGGATTCATTTTTTCTACCAAGACCTGGCAGACTTTCTGGGCAATTCTCCCAATATGCCGGTTTACGGGGCTTTTTTGGAAGGTGAAAACATTCATCATGCCGAGCTTACTTCCGATGGTATTATCGTGATGGGAAACGAATCTCAGGGAATTTCCGCAGAGGTGTCAAGGTTTATAGGACACAAAATAACCATTCCTGCTTTTGGAAAAGCGGAATCGCTGAATGTTGCTGTTGCCACTGCCATTATCTGTGACAATTTCAGGAGAACGCGGCCTTGATTATGCCCTTTAAAGATATCCTAAGAGAGAGGATTTTATTTAGCAAAACGGTCTTTTGATTTAAGAGCTAACTGGCCCTCATAAAAAAGACGTGTCTTTTGCTGCTTCTTTCGTAAGCTGAAGGGTAAGTTCTTTACCCAAATATCGATTTATCAATCCATGCCCAACGTAAAGCAGGGGTGTCAAAAGGATTGCGACTGAGAATTTATATATATAATTGACTATGCCTACGGAGACTACCTGCTCTATGGACCAGTTTCCAAATATATAAAAGGCGATACCCAGTACTACGAATGAATCAACTAGTTGGGAAACCAATGTTGAACCGGTTGCCCGTAGCCAAATCATTTTAGACCCGGTAATTTTTCGCAGCTTTTGGAACACATAGACATCTAAAAGCTGTCCGATTAAAAAGGCCACCAAAGAGCCTATAATAATTCCCAAGCCTTGTCGGAATATGGTATTAAATGCGAAATCAATATTAAACGGATTTCCGTCATTATCTGAGGAGTTCACCTGCAACCAAAATTCGGCAGGTGGCAATTCCGTAACCAGAAGAATGACAATAAACACATACCCAATAAACCCGGCAGTAATGAAACTTATTTTTCTGACCCCTTTTTTGCCATAGTATTCATTGATGATATCTGTGGTGATGAATACAACAGGCCAAATGACAGCTCCCGCGGTAAGGTTAAAATCCAACACATAATCCCCCAGAAAAACCCAGTTGACAGGAGAAACCCCAACTGTCATTTCTCCCGAAAAAATTTTAACCCCGATGATCTCGGCTAGAATGGCATTGGTAAGAAAAATTCCCGATAAAATAATAAAAAGATTAGTCTTCTTTGATTGGTAAACTTTTGCCGCTGTGTCCATCATTGAATGGTATAGGTTTCTCCCTCCTCACTTAATTTAGTGTTTTCAAATTCATCCCTAGCCTCCAAAAGTAAGGGTTGCAGGTCAATGTATCGGCCAGAATAGTGCCCAATGAGTAACTCTTTTATATCGGCCTCACGGGCGATTCTACCTGCTTGCCGTGCCGTACTGTGCATGGTGGAAATTGCCCGATCTGCTTCCGTTTCCATGAAGGTGGCTTCATGGTACAGTAAGTCCGCTCCAGAAATATATGGTATTAGGTCCATATCAAAAATGGTGTCTGAACAGAACGCATACCTTCTCGGGGCAATAGGTGAATGGCAAAATTCTTCTTGGGAATAGCGTACCTTGCCTGAATCATCGTAAACATCCCTACCTTGAAGGAGTTGGTGTATGGAAGTAATATTCAGCTTTGCTTCCACAATTTTTTCTTTGATCAGTTTTCGAGGGCGCATCTTTTCTTCAAATGAAAAACCCGTACAAGCTATCCGATGTTTAAGAGGAAAGCTAAAAACCCGTACATTTTCCAGTTCCAGCAATAGGTTTTTACCATCCTGTGAGGTTTCTTTGAAATAGAGGGGGAATTTTAAAAAAGTATGGGAGCACCTTAATTGAGTTGTTATAATCTCATCAAGACCCCTTGGGCCATAAATGTGCAATGGACGGGATCGGTTGTTGAGGTGAAAAGTAGAAATAAGCCCCATTAATCCAAGATAATGGTCTCCGTGTAAATGTGAGATAAAAATGTGGTCTATTCTCGAAGACTTCACTTTATACCTTCTAAGCTGGTGTTGGGTTCCCTCTCCACAATCAACCAAAAAAGAAATCCTCCCAAAAGCGACGTATTGGGAGGTTTGATTTCTTCCGTGGGCTGGGATTGCGGAATTAACACCTAAAATGGTAATTTGAAAATCCAATTTACTCCAAGTCTTCTTCCTCTTCCCCGTTATCAATTTCGTGGATAAAAATAGCCTCAGCTGCTTCTTCCAGACCATCAACAATCTTCAGCACTTTGTCCAGCATGGAGATTTTTATCAATTTCATGACATGTTCCTGCAAAGAGGAGATCACGAAGATTCCGCCTTCCTCCCCAAATTTGCGATTCCCAACTAATAGGGCACTTAAGCCACTGGAATCCGAGTATTTTACCTGACTCATATCCAAAATTAGATTTGTATACCCTTCCGCATGCACAGTCAACA
>DATHWC010000124.1:0-7494 GCA_035460985.1 Lunatimonas sp. | reverse complement strand
CATCCAAAAGTTGAAAACCAGATGAAATTATTCTGATCTGCCTCACAAAGGCAGATGTCAGCATTTACTGAACACGCAGAAACAAAAAACGACTTCAAACACAAAATGGGAATCGCCCAAAAAGAAATCAACGAAACCATTTATTGGCTAGAACTACTGAAAGAAACTGATTATCTGACCTTAGAACAATTTGAAAGCATCAACACAGATGCCATAGAAATAATAAAACTAATCACTACAATACTAAAATCCGCAAAAGCCAACAATAGCAATGGTTAATTATTAATGGTTAATGTTCAATGATTAATGGGATGAAAGAGAATATAGTTAAGAATAAGAGTTTTGTGTTTGCGGTGAGGGTTGTAAAACTCTATCAGTTTTTGTGTGAGCGGAAAAAGGAGTTTGTGCTGTCAAAACAGCTACTTAACCACTAACCATTAACCATTAAAACCAAATGATCTACCGGAAACTAGTGTCTTTCATTGCCTTTATCCTTATTGGACTTACTGTCGCGCTAGCCCAAAACCGCCCCAATATCATTTACATCCTTGCCGACGATATGGGCATTGGAGATGCTTCCTGCTACAACCCGGAGTCAAAAATCATTACTCCAAATATTGACAGGCTCGCAGAGCGTGGGGTTCGGTTTACGGATTCCCATACCAGTTCGGCAGTCTGCACACCTACCCGGTATGGAATTTTGACAGGCAGGTACAATTGGCGTTCTACCTTAAAAAGCGGCGTTTTGGGTGGGTATTCAAAAGCGTTGATAGATTCTGCCCGGTTGACTGTTGGGAAATTATTACAGGAAAAAGGATACCATACGGCGTTTGTTGGCAAATGGCACCTGGGATGGGATTGGACTTTTAAGCAACCCTATGAAAAACTAAATAGCCTGGACAACAACTTGGAAGTGGATTATACTCAGCCAATAAAAAACGGACCTATGGAAGCGGGGTTTAGCTATTCGTTTGGATTTAGCAGTTCATTGGATATTCCACCCTATGTCTATGTTGAAAATAACCGGGTAACAGCCGTCCCTGACCGGATGACAGTTAATGTGGATGAAAAGGCCTTTTGGAGAAACGGCCCCACGGGATCGGATTTTGACCACACGCAGGCCTTACCTCACCTGACTGACAAGGCAGTTTCTTATATTCAGGAGCAAGCAGACCTTGATACTCCGTTTTTTCTTTACTTTGCCCTGCCGGCTCCCCATACCCCAATTTTGCCCATCACTGAATTTATGGGGAAAAGCAATACGAATATGTATGGTGATTTTATGCTTCAAGTCGACGATGTAGTTGGTCAGGTTACCCGGGCTTTGGAGGAAAAGGGCATCTTGGAAAATACCATTCTTATCTTTACCAGCGACAACGGGTGCTCACCAAGGGCGAGTTTTCCGGAACTGAAAAAAGTAGGACATAATCCCAGTTATATCTACCGGGGACACAAGGCGGATATCTATGAAGGCGGTCACCGGGTCCCATTCGTTGTTCATTGGCCGGCGGGAATTTCCAAAGGCCGAACGTCTGACGAAATCATCTGCACCACGGATTTAATGGCTACAGCGGCAGAACTGGTAGGATACAGCCTGCCTCCAACTGCCGGCGAAGACAGTTTTTCATTTCTACATGTATTGAAGGGGGGCAATTCCCAACAGGTACGGCCTCAAGTGGTGCATCATTCCATTGAAGGCAGGTTTGCGATACGAAAGGGGGATTGGAAACTGATTCTCTGGCCCGGATCCGGTGGGTGGAGTGATCCGATGAGTGGTGATGCCTTAAAAGGCCTCCCGGATATGCAGTTATATAATATGGCTTCGGACCCCGGGGAAGAGGAAAACCTCCTAACGGTTTACCCGGAGAAAGCTGACACATTGCGGGATGAACTAGCCCAACTGATAAAAAATGGACGAAGTACCCCTGGGCCAACTCAAAAGAATGACGGACCGGAAGTCTGGAGTCAGGTTATTTGGGCGTATGAATGATTCGATATATTCATTGTTTAATTAAATGTGATCTAAGGATTGGTGAATTCCCTTTTTCGAGTTTGATTTTTTTACTAGCGAACTGGTTGAAGAAACTAAACTGACAGGTTATTTTTTGACTAGATGTTTAAAATTTTATAAAGGAAAGATTTTTTTTATAAAATTAATAATTTAAATTTTGATAGTTTTAGAAACAGGTGAATTGAAAGGTCTGGCAAATCCTTTGTTTTTCGATTAAACATTCACTTGGTTTTTAATGCCGGTTCAAGTAAATCCAGCCTATTAAATAAGAGTTTCATACCTTTAAATTTAGTTGAGTTTGAGACATTTTGATACCCTATCCGATACCGATTTGCTTCTGCTGTTACATGAAACAGTTGATTCTCGGGCTTTTGAAGTAATATATAATCGATATTTCCCGACTGTGTACAGGTATGTTTATAAGGTTATTCAGGATAGAGAGACGTCTGAGGATCTTGTACAAAACATATTTATAGGGCTGTGGAAGAATCCGGATAAAGCTACCATCGAGAACCTAAAGGCCTATTTATTTGGAGCTGCAAAGAATCAGATTGCCAAAAACTTTCGGAAAGGCAAATTTAACAGCGTACAGATGGAATTTATCCGCGATTGGGAATCAACCAATGCAACGGAAGAATATTTGTTTGAACAGGATACACGTACTACAATCGACGCAGCTATTCGCCGCTTGCCTTCTAAATGTAGAAGTGTGTTTGAATTGAGCCGCTATAGTTTTCTTTCCAATAAGGAAATCGCCCAGAAATTGGGAATTTCTGTATTTACGGTAGAAAATCACATTAAAAAAGCACTGTATTATCTAAGGCAGTCGCTTGGCGTTATAATACTGGTTTTATTTATCGGATAAAATTTTTTAATTTTTATTTCAGTTTGAGTAGCTGATCATTTCTCTTTTTGGTACTTCTATAATATAACCATTAAGGTATTGATGAGAAATCAAACTATTTTTGAATTAGCAAGACGTTTTCTCTCCAACGGAGCTGGTGTGAAAGAAAGGCAGGTATTTGAATCGCTGTTGGAGGAGCTTGAAAAGAGGGGTGAAGAGCCTGATGCGGAAAATATTGAGGAATCCAAAGCCAGTGTTTTTGCTCGGTTTTCGTCAAGTCAAAATCGAAAAATAAAAATTAGGAAGATTCTGCTTTCCTCACGCAAGTATGCCGCTACATCATTAGTCATTGGTTTAGCGTTTCTAACAATTTATTTTTCCGCTCAAACACCCGTTCAGGACGCGGAATGGATGGTTAAAACCACAGACATCGGCATGAGGTCCACAATCACACTCAGTGACGGTACAACGGTCCGATTGAACGAAAATAGCAGATTGGAGTTTCCTGAATTTTTTGACTCAAATGAACGGATTGTAAAGCTTTATGGGGAAGCATACTTTGATGTGACGTCCAATTTGGAAAAGCCGTTTAAGGTTGTTTCAAATCAAACGGAAGTGACGGTTCTGGGGACAATTTTTAATGTAAACACCTTTCAGGCTCCCGAAGTTACTGTGGCTTCAGGACGGGTAAAGGTTGCGGATACCCTTTCAAAGCACAATGTGCTTCTTACCCCAGGTCAGCAGGCGGTTCTTCAAGAGAGCGAAATAGTAGTAAGTCAGGTAAATCCCGAGTTCTATATTGGCTGGCATACCCGAAAGCTTCAGTTCGACTCGCTACCGGCAGAGGAAGTGTTTCACGTGCTGGAAAGAGCCTACGGAGTCACCATTGCGCTGGACAAGTATTCTAAAAAGGTTGACTGCCTGATAACGGGCAGGTACGAGGGTGAACGTATAGAGACGATCATGAAAGGATTAACGCATATTTTGGATTTCACCTACGAGACAGATGTTTCCACCAAGACCATCACATTAACCATCAAACAATGTAAAAATTAAATGCCTATGACAAAAAAATAACCTCATAATAAAAGATCCAGAGACTGCGGCCACAGCTCTGGATCAAGCCTTAAACCTTATTAATTAAATCACTTCACTAAGAAGATTAAAGCACTCAAAATTATGAAAATTAATTTACTAAAACTATTGATCATGGCATCAAAAGGGCTCTTCTATGCCTTCTTTGTACAAATAATGGCGATGCAGTTCATCCTGGCAACGCCTTCAAACAGCCAGAATCTGGAAGATGTTAAAATTAACATCAACGTAGAATCCAAGTCATTTAAGGAGGTTTTAGAACAAATTCAGGACAAAACATCTTTCCGGTTTACCTACAACCAAAGTATAGCCAAAAGCAAAAAGTCTTTCAGTTTTACGTTTACCGACAGTAATCTGAGGGAGGTTTTGGAATACCTCGCAGAAACATCTGATTTTGACTTTAGACGGTTAAACAACACCATTTACGTGGTCCCAAGTCCCCTCGAATCACGGGAAAATTCACAGATGGTGGCCGAAAGGAAGGAATTAGCTGAACCAGTTGTTCCCCAAATCAGTGGGGTCATCCAAGACGCTTCGGGAGAACCTATACCTGGGGCCTCCGTGCTGGTAAAGGGGACGACAATCGGCACAGTAACGGATCTGTCTGGAAGCTTTGTATTGGATGTGGCGGAAGGAGCCGTATTGGTTGTTTCATTTATAGGCTATGCTACCAAAGAGGTAGTCGTAGGGGGACAGACGTCGCTTAGGATTACCCTGGAGGATGAATCACAGGCTTTGGGGGAGGTAGTGGTGACAGCTTTTGGCTTGGAAAGGAAAAAGGAGTCGTTGGTATATTCCGTCACAGAAGTAAGGGGAGAAGAATTTACCCAGGCAAGAGAAACAAACATTGCTAATGCGCTAACGGGAAAAATTGCCGGTGTCAACGCTACCAGTATGGCCAGCGGACCTGGAAGCTCCAGCAGGGTGGTAATACGGGGAAACGGATCCCTCAATGGAAACAACCAACCTTTATATGTAATCAATGGAATGCCCATTTCCAATAATCCTACTACGATTCTTGACCAAGCTGACGGAGCCACTACAGATTTGGGAGACGGAATTCAGAGTATAAACCCGGATGATATTGAATCCATATCTGTGTTGAAGGGTGGTGCTGCCGCAGCCCTTTATGGAAGTCAAGCGGCCAATGGCGTTATCCTGATCACGACCAAACAGGGTGCCAGGGGAAAAAAGGGCATGGGTGTCGAAATAAATTCGAACGTTACTGTTGGCACCATCAATATCTTTCCGGATTATCAATATGAATACGGCCAGGGAAGTTTGGGGATTCGTCCGAGAAATCAGGGTGAAGCCAAAAGTACCGGGCGCTTGTCCTTTGGGGAAAAGATGGATGGACAGCCTTATGTTCAGTTTGACGGTGTGATGCGACCTTATTCGCCGGTATACGTAAAAGACAATATTCAGAATTTCTATAGGTCTAGTACAAACGTAGTTAACACCGTTGCGGTTTCCGGGGGAAACGAAAGTGTGATTTATAGATTTTCAATGTCGGACCTGAGATCGCAGGCCATTGTCCATGGCTCAAACTTCAGCAGGCAAACAGCCAATTTAAATTTAAAAACATTCCTAAGCGACAAACTTAGTTTCGATACGCAAATCCAGTACAATTATGAAGCGGGAGTTAACAGACCCGGTGTAGGATATGTGGGGACCAACTCGGCTTGGGGCGTTTACTTGCTGGCAAATACGGTTGATATACGCAGCCTGGCTCCGGGTTATGATCCAGAGACCGGTCAGGAAGTAGAATGGCAACACGTCAACCAAGCTACGAACCCTTATTTTGCAAGGGACAGGATGAGGAATGAAGATTATCGAAACCGGGTGATATCCCAAGCTAGTGTGACGTATGACGTTTTGCCTAATATGTTTATAAAGGCAGATTTTATGCGTGACTTTAGCAGTTGGAATGGGGAGGATTATTATCCCAAAGGAACAGCATTCCGGCCACTTGGCACCTATAGATCTGTAAGCGATGAGCAATCTAGAACTAATGCGCGGTTAATCGCCAATTACAACACAGGGTTTTTTGAGCATTTTAATTTTGCGGCCATGGCAGGAGCAAACCTGGAAAGAGACAACAATTTTTCCACTTCCCTGGTAGGTTCAGAATTCATCATACCTGATTGGATCAGCCATGCCAACCTTGCCATTCTAGTCCCTGATAAGGCACTGGTCCGGTCAGGGACAAATTCGGTATTTGCATCAACGGATTTCAACTATAAGGAAACCATTTATCTGAGCTTGACAGCCCGTCAGGACTGGTTTTCTACCTTAAGTACTGGGAACAACCGGATTTTTTATCCTTCGATTGGAGGAAATGTTATTCTATCCAGTTTGTTTAAACTACCCCAAAGCATTGAATTCGCAAAGTTCCGCAGCTCATGGGCGGAGGTAGGTAGTGCCACGGTTTCACCTTACGCTATCAATCAACTTTACGGGTTTCGACAAGGTGGGCATATGGGAGTTCCCGTACAAACCTCATCCTCTGCCATTTCGAATCCTGATCTGAGGCCCTTGACATCCACAACCTTCGAGGTAGGATTGGATGCAAGTTTCCTACAAGGAAGATTGGGTATTGATCTTACATATTACAGGAGAATGAATACAGATGATATTGTACCTACAGGTATTGCTCCATCATCCGGTGCCACATCAATATTGTTAAACGTGGGCAAAATAAGGAATAGGGGAGTGGAACTTTTATTGACGGGAGTTCCGGTCAAGTCAGGTGATTTCACATGGTCTACCAGTTATAATTTGGGCTACAACGAGAATCGCGTTATGACGCTTGCCGAAGGCCAAGCTACTGGGGCTAGTAGCTTGCTGGGGAAAGACCTGAGCACCCGTTTTGGAAGAAGTTACATGTATAACGAAGAGGGGGTGAGGGTATATAACAGCAGAAGCAGGTATGCGATGTTAGGGCCCGTACAGGCACTCGGCATAGGTGTGCCTCCTTATACCATGGGTTTTGAAAACACCTTTTCCTACAAGAGCTTCTCTCTAAACATTCTCCTGGACGGAAAGTTCGGCAACCATTTCTTTTCCCAAAACAAGCAATATATGTGGCGTTTTGGACTACTTAAAGAGACTTTGCCCGGGAGGGAAAATGGACTTACTTATTCCGGAGTGGACGAAAATGGAGATGAGTTTACCCAAACCTGGCCGGCTAACTTTATGTCCACCTATTACAACAATGACGGTCAATATGCTGAGAATTTCATGATTGATGGAAGCTTTGTCAAACTTAGAAACCTCATTTTAAACTATAATGTACCATCCAGTAAAGTTCAGGCATTGGGGTTGAATACTGCCCAAATATCACTTGTTGCCAGAAACCTTGCGATACTATACAGGAACTCGGACCACTTCGATCCCGAACAGGGTTTTGACCCCAACAGCAACAACCAAAATTTTGCGGGAGTGATGTTGCCTAGAACGAGGGAGATAGGGTTAAACCTGAAAATCAGTTTTTGATTCGCAATTTCCAACAACCAAGTATTAATCTTAAATTGTATTCAATCAT